>CAKZUM010000708.1 GCA_937921525.1 uncultured Saprospiraceae bacterium | reverse complement strand
AAGTCGTTTTTATAATATGTATTAGTGGAAGAAAGTTACAAACTTTCAAAATATTAGGTTGAAGTTACAAACTTCAACCATCGACCCAAACATTTTCCAATGAATTACATATTACGATTTTGACTTTTCGTTTGCCCTATTCATATAATATGTAAAGCGTTGAAAGCGTATAAAGGCGAAGCCTTAAAGAATAGGAGGCACAAGGCTGTCCCTTGTGTTTACTATCAGGAAGGCTTTGCCTTTATATCTATACGATTCTAATAAACTTAATGTGTCAGATTATTAAGTTTTTACAAAATATCAGGCAACTAACAGGCTGGTAAAACAATAATAAAACTAAATATAACTTTAAAACTCAAAACAAAGTGTTAATTATAGCTGTTATTACTACTATATTATTCTTTTTGCATTAAAAGAGAGTATATTACCGCTCGAAGAAGATACCAAATATTTGAATATGGTAGCTAGTCTAGTGAAAAACGAAACTTATAAAGAATTAAATTATATGGCGGCAAAGAAGCAATTGGGACAAAAACCTGCTCTATTTTGGGCAATTACAGAGGCTGGAAGAGCCATGACGGAATTAGGTATATCCTTACCCTTTCGGAAGTTTTATGGCAAAACAGACGGTGATGGACATCCTGTCATCGTTTTACCTGGATTTATGTCTAGTAAGCGTGCTACTGCTCCCTTGAGAAATTTTTTAGATCATCAAGGATATACCGCCTATGATTGGGGGCTAGGAAGAAATTATGGAAAATTAGAATACCAAGATCAGTTAGTCAACTTGGTTGATGAATTATATGAAAAGCATGGAACGCGAGTCAGTTTGATTGGTTGGAGTTTAGGCGGCGTGTTTGCTAGAGAAGTTGCAAAACAAAGACCGAATATCATTCGCCAAGTAATTACCTTGGGCTCTCCTTTTAGAGCCGTAGTGAAAGAGAATAACGCTACTTGGCTGTACACCTACGCATCTGGAGGGCAAAAAGTGGAAGATATAGATCCTGAGTTAATTGCGGGTTTACCAAATCCTGCACCTGTTCCCACTACGGCTATTTATAGCAAAGAAGACGGTGTCGTTCCATGGCAATACTGTATGGAAAAAGAGGAGACTGCTATACATCAGAATATTCAAGTGCGTGGTAGTCATTTAGGTCTTGGAGTTAATCCTTCTGTTCTACATATTATAGCAGATCGATTATTATATGCTAGTGAAGATTGGCAACATTTTAAGGCGGGTAGTGTACTAGAAGATATGTTTTTATATCCTTCTTTATAAATTATAAATTACGAGACTTGCCAAGTTTTTAAAACTTGGCAAGTCTGGAAGCAGAACAATCTACATAACATAAAGCGGGCTTGGAGAATTACTCTTCAAGCCCGCTGTTGTTTTAAATAATAGACTTAATTCTGAATGGAGAATGTCTATAAAACGTTACTTTTTAACATTCGCATTAATCCATTCTGTCAACTTTTTGAAGTCTCCTTTGCTAGCAATAGATGCTTGTCTAATCCATTTTCCTGCTTTGTAAGACTTATACGCTCCTCCTGATTCATTGATAATTGCCTGCAAATCTTTAGCAGAAACGGCCTTTAAGTCAGCATAGGTTAGATAGCCTTTAGCATTAAGGATTTTTTCCATTTTTGGGCCAATGCCGTAAATTTTTGTTAAGTCATCTTTTACAGAACTTGCCTTTCTAGCGACTACCTTTTTAGTCCTTGTTTTTTTCGGTGTCGTTTTCTTTGCAACTGTCTTTTTAGCAACCGCTTTTTTTGGTGCCGCCTTTTTAGCAACTACTTTTCTAGTTTTTTTAGTAGTAGATTTTGCTGCTCCAGAAGTAGCTTTTTTTGCTTTTCCTTTTGTCTTTTTCGGCGCTTTTTTAGCCACTTTCCCTTCGACTGCATTGAATCTTTCGGAAACTTCCATCTTTAGTTTAACAGCTCCTTGCTCGATTTTTTCCTTCAATCCACTTGATGCAACTATGGAAACTAACTTGCTAGCATTCTTTTGTAATTTCGTGCTGATCTTTTCCGTATTAAATCTCTTTTTCACAATATCACCAATCGGCTCTTCAATACCTAAAAGGTCTTTGAATTTTTCCGCTCCTTCCTCTACTTGAGTAACGACTGCCTCCGTAGTATCGAAAAACATATCAATTTGTTTTTCTCTCATTGGCTCCGTCACCGTAATAGTTTGTTTGATTAGGTTGTGCCATTTTTTTCCAACTTCCATAGACACGGTAAGGATTGCCTCAGAGGCTTTTAATATATTTTGGTCCAAACTAGCCGCTGCTTTTTTAGCCGCTTCTTTTCTTTTAGTTGTGCTTTTTTTCTTAGCCATTACTTTAATGTTTGGTTCTTTGAAGATTGGATGGCTCAAAGAACTTAATTTTTGAGATGGAGAACAAGTAACGACGAAATAATAACTATACACTCTTGGCTGTTTCTTTTTCCCTTATTTTCCTCTTGAAATCGGTCATAGTATCAACAATACTCCCGCTTTCAAGAGAAAACTAAGAAAAAAATAAGCTACCCAAGAACGTACATTTATTATCTCCTCGTTACCAAGAGGAGGGAAAACCATTACAACCTTCCCTCAAACATGTACCTTCTTGTTACAGTTTGCCTTTAATTCTTGCTAAAAATATTTTGAAGTCTATCTGCCGAATGAAGGATTTGTCCTTTGATCGTGTCTAGTGTATTAAAGATCATGTCTTGTTGTCTCGCTGCTATAGATAAACCGCCTTTAATTGCTTTATCCGTGATGTTTTGCAATTCCGTTCCGTTCTTCACTGCTGAATTAACAACATTTTCTGTTGCACTTAAAGCAATATCATTTGCTTTGATTGCAGTCGATTTGATTTGCTCTATATTTTCTTTAATATCTATGCTTTGGATATTTTTCTTTGTAGTAGTCACTACATCGCTTACTACTTCTGTGGCCGTTTTTGCCACTCGATTATTCACCTTCTTGGTAGTAGCCATCACTTTACCCAAGCTATTCTTAAACTGTAATTCTTTCACAGATGAGGAAGTTATTTTTCTTACTTCCTTAGTATTAAGTTTAGCATCTTCAATCAGTTCTTCAACCGTACCAGCTACTTGAGTATTAATATATTTAGCCGTATTAGCAATTTTTTTCATGTTCTGTTGAACTACTGATTTTTGATTTTTCTTAGTTGCCATTTTATTTAAAATTAAGATAATAATTATTGAAGTTATTTGAGTGTAAAATAAAGTTGAGGCGGTAAATTTATTCATCGGATCACTTGCAGTGGAATGTCGTCAATTTAAGAAAAAACTAGGCGGCTTATAAGACATAATTCAACGCTGAGCTACTCCGTAGCTACACGGATTTTTTTTGGATTTTTGTAGGTCGTGAAGGATGTTGACAGTTGAAAGCCACCATACAAGTACGTCACGCTCTCGACCTACTGAACACATCTAATACAGGCGACCTATAAAATCATTTAAATCCGCGTTCAATTATGCGTATTTAGACATCTAGTTCCTTAAGTTGACGACATTCCACTTCCAGTAGTCCGATGAAACGTGCAGCTTGATTAACAATACAAAGATAGATATAGCCTGTTACAAATGAGTTACAGAATGACCACCTTTGATGTAGTTGTAGTTTTCCCCCCTTTCAATCTCTTTTTCCAAACTGCTAACACCTCCCATTTCCCTGCTGCTGCCAATTCTGCTTGCTGTGCCCAGTTTGATGGGTCGTAACTTTTATATCGACCACCTGCCTTAGATAAAATCGCTTTTAAGGTAGTAGTATCTGCCTTTGCTAATTGCTCAAAAGACCAAATACCAGCTTTTTGAAGGATACTAGCGATTTTTGGACCAATACCTTCAATGATGGTTAAATCTTTTTTAGAAACTGTTTTTTTGCTTTTGTTAAGCTTAGATGTTTTGACAGTTTGAACGGTCTTTTTAGCTTTTCTTTTTGTAGTGGACTTAGGCGTACTTACTTTTTTGGTAGGTAATTTAGGTAAAATAGTATCTGCTTTATCTACCACTTCTTGCACCATTTTTTGTGCAGTTGCAAAAACTTCTTGAGTCTGCTTTTTGAATGGAATCTGAATAGTACGCACTCTTTTATTCCAACCGATTAATTGCTTAAATCGGTCATTCGTATTTCTATATTGACCAACAAGCGTCTCGATAGTGTCTAATGTTAACTCTTGTTGTTTCCCTAAAATAGTCACTCCATTTTGAAGTGCCTTTTCCATTACATCTTGTACTTTTTCTCCAGTAGCTAAAGTATTATCCACGAGTTGCTCAGAGGACTTTAATACTTCTGGGCGGTACTTATTAGCTTTTGTTACTATTGTTTTTACCGTATTTTTTAAAGACTTATTTTTCTTAGTAGTAGCCATAATAAAGATTATTAGGGACTAGGAAAAAAATAACTGCGCCATAACGGGTACTTTATTTATTGCCTACTCCCTTATTTTAAATGATACTACAAAGATGAAGAATGGAAGTTACAGATGAGTTACAAGGGGATGAGTAAATAGGAATCCACCTGCCTGATGCCATGAACGAGCAGGTCGAGAATACTTATAAAATCTGACAGCGAAGCAGTCTGTTTTCTGACTTCTATATTTTTAAATCTGTATCAACATCCCCCCATCCAAAGGAATAACATTCCCTGTCATAAAACTACCTGATTGCGCACATAAAAAGATAGTAAGTCCTGCCACATCCGTTGGCTGACCTACTCTTTTTAAAGGTGCCATTTCCGCATTCTTTTCCATATCAAAATGCGCCGTCATTTTACTAGGAAAGAAACCTGGTGCAATCGCATTAACGGTTATTTTCTTAGGAGCTAATTCCTTGGCTAAAATTCTTGTTAAATGATTCACAGCAGCTTTGCTGGTATTGTAAGAAACTGTTGGTAAACCGCCATGCACAAATCCAGCGATAGAACTAATATTAATCACCCTACTTGGATCTGCTGCTGTACCTCCTGCTTCTAATAAAGGCAATAAACTTTTAGTCAAAAAGAAAACGGACTTCACATTTAAATCCATTATTTTATCCCATCCTTTTTCTGGAAAAGTTTCAATGGGTGCCCCCCAAGTTGCACCTGAGTTATTGACTAAAATATCTAATTGCTTCTCTCGATTACTCAATTCTTTAGCTAAAGCCTCGATGTTTTCTGTTCCAATTAAATCCATTGGTAAAGCGACACATTCTCCAATTTCGTTCATTTCTCTCGCATAATCATTACAACTTTCTTCAGACCTAGAGCTGATATAGACCTTTACACCAGACTCTACTAATCCTCTTGTAATCATGGCGCCTATGCCTTTTGATCCGCCAGTAACTAATGCCACTTTTCCTTTTAAGTTGAATAGATTTTCTATCATTTTAGACATACGTTTAATTTAATTGTGATTAAGACATCATTCAATCTGTCTGCGTCAGGCAGGTTGAATGATGCGTATTTAGACAACTATCTACTTCCTGTTATCGCCTCTTTTTAGGCAGTTGACCCACCGTCTATTGGCAGCGCGACACCATTTAAATAACTAGCATCTTCGCTGCAAAGCCAACAAATTGTCCGAGCCACTTCCTCTGGTGCTCCAAATCGTTTCATTGGTACAGATTGGCGCATCATTTCTTTTAAGTCTGTATTATCCGCCAAATAGCTATCGCCCATAGGAGTTTCAATGACCGTTGGACAAATAGCATTAACTCGGATACCATACTTTCCATACTCTACCGCAGCCGTTTTCGTCATGCCCACTACCGCATGTTTACTTGCCGCATAAGCCCCCATTCTAGAGGCTGCCCCAATTCCTGCAGCGGAGGCAGTATTAATGATTGTCCCTTTTCGCTGTTCTTTCATCACCTTCAATGCAGCCCGCATACAGTAAAATACTCCTGTTTGATTAACAGCAATTGTTTTATGCCAATGCTCATCTGTAATCTGGTCAAAGAAAAATAAGCCTTGTCCAATACCTGCATTGTTGATCATATG
>CAKZUM010000707.1 GCA_937921525.1 uncultured Saprospiraceae bacterium | reverse complement strand
TACCCCCAACCCCTAAAGGAGAGCGATTCTCGGTTAATCTAAATAGTCGGTTATATGCCTGATTGTTGCATCAAAAAGTCTGCCTTGTCCAGCAATGGGAAATTGCTGGACAAGAAGTGTCCGTTTTGCTGGACAATTTCCTATTGTCCAGCAAATTTTAGGCAATCCCAAAATCGGTAATGTATCCTGTCGATAGTATAATTAAAGCACAGACTTCTTAATTATAGAATCCAAGTCTTAACTACTCACATAGCGATTGACTTACCACAAAGGAGTAAATTTTAAAGTAGATAAAACCTCATAGCTTTTAACCGAATTACATCCCTGTTCTCGATTCTCTACGCTCCATTCCCCTTTACTACAACGCAAAAAAATAACAAATCGGGTATACATTAGCCTATAAAATTCTAAAAGGGGCTATTTTTGCGCTTAGATTGGTGGTTCTGTTAGCACTCTTGGTACTAACATAACTCTGTGAGTCAACCAACTTATGTTAGCACCAAGAGTGCTAACACAAGATTTATGCAATTTGTATTGAGTATTTACTCTATTTTACAATAAAGTATTCGTTTTCAACTGGATAATGTGGGCGACACTTTGAAAGTGTCGCCCACATTATTCAGTTGAAAAAGAACACCAACATACCTATTTTAGATGAAAATCAAATATACCTATATTCTAGTTTTTATGGCGTTTTTGCTCGTCCAATGTATGCCGCCAACTCCTGATCCTATCCTAACAGAGATCAAACAAAATTTAGAAGACCCATTATTATTGAAAATTACCTCCTTTCAAGACTATCAATTAACAGATAGTCTATTACCTTTTTTTAGTCATAAAGACCCTACTTATCGGTATGCGGCGGTTAAGGCATTTGGGTCGATACAAGATAAAACAGTTTTAGATAGCTTGGCAATTTTGTTGAATGATCCACTTGAGAAGATTAGAATGGCGGCTGCCCATGCTATTGGCCAGCAAAGAGATTTGCGTGGCGAGCAATTCTTGATTGGCGCATTTGAGCAATTAGATAGTTTGGGGAAATACAAAAATGCGAATGGAGCTATTTTGGAAGCGGTGGGCCGATGTGCTTCTAGAGATTTTCTAACTGCCCTAAGTTCCATTTCTACTTATAGTCCTACTGATACAGCACTACTGACGGGACAAGCTAGAGGCATCTACCGTTATGCACTGCGGAACATCATTATACCAGAAGGTACTTCTAAACAATTGACTTTTGTTAATAATCTTACTTATCCACCAAGTGTTCGTTTGATAGCTGCCAATTATTTAGCAAGGGCAAAGGGGATTGAAATTAGTGATAATGTAGAAGCTTTAGCACAGACTTTTGAAACAGATAAAGACCCAAAAATCCGAATGGCATTAGCACTAGCACTCGGAAAAATCAACCAACCCAGAGCCAGTCAAGTTTTATTATCCGCACTAAATAGCGAAAAAGATTATCGAGTTAAATGTAATATTATTAGAGCTTTAAAAAACTTTGAATATGATGCCGTCAAGCCAGATATATTGTTGGCACTAGAAGATGAGAATCTTCATGTTGCACAAACCGCTGCTGCATTCTTTGTGTCAAATGGTGTTCCTCAAGAGGCAAACAGCTATAGAAAAAAAGCAAAAGAACTAGAAAATAATTCTGTTCAAGGACTTTTATATGAGGCAGCAAATCGTCACTTACCCAACTATATGACGAATACCAGAAATGCGATCAACTATGAATTGAGAAATAAATATGAAGCAAGTACAAATCCATATGAGAGAACTCAATTATTGAAAGCATTAGCCGAATATGGCTGGAATTATAAATACATTCAAAAACAATTACCTGTCGTTCAGACAGCCATGGAAAAAACAGGTATTATTGAAGCCCTATCCAAAATTACTAATGATGTAGATTTTTATAAAATTTTTGGAGGTAGTTTTACGAATGTATCTAAAGAGATCGGGGTACAATATATTCAGGCTATTAAAAGTGGAGATATTGGCATGATTGCTATTGCTGCTGGTGCTCTGAAAAATGAAAATATAGACTTTAAAACGCTCTTATTGGATAGCTTGCCTGTAATGGAAACAGCTTTAAAAAACCTACCACTACCTGCATCTATTGAAACCTATAATGCACTCGAAAAAACAATTGCTCATTTTAAAGGACAAAAGGAAGGGCCTCCTTCGAGAGTTGCTACGAACCACCTAATAGACACTACTTTACTGGCTACCCTTAGCACGGCACCCAATGCAACTATCAAAACAAATAAAGGAAATATCATTTTACAATTGAGTCCACTAGATGCTCCGGGTTCTGTATTGAACTTCATTCAATTAGCAACAAAGGATTTTTATAATAATATAAAATTCCATAGAGTCGTTCCGAATTTTGTCATTCAAGGCGGCTGTCCGAGGGGAGATGGCTTTGGTGGATTAGACTATACCATCCGCTCAGAATTACCTATTAGCCATTATGACCAAGAAGGTTACATAGGAATGGCTTCCGCTGGAAGACATACGGAAGGGACGCAATTCTTTATTACACATTCGCCTACTCCCCATTTGGATGGAAATTATACCATCTTTGGAAAAGTAACCAACGGAATGGATGTGGTGCATAATATTATGGTCGGAGATTCTATTCAGAATGTTACGATCAAGTATTGATCGTAACACAGAATTTATTCTGTAAGACTATCAAGCGCAGCGCAGATAACTTTATCCCGTAACTTCCTGTTGCTGGATAAATTTGTCTAGTAACAGGAAGTTGCGATTTAAATTTGTCCAGCAACGGGAAGTTGCGGGACAAGTAAATAACTTTTTTGATTAAAAAATGTAAAAATATTCATATATTGCGGATTGTTATCAACTGTTACGAAAACAGAAAGTAAACTGAACAAACCCGTATGTATTTAAAGATTATTTTTGGTTTAGAATTAGAAGAAAAAGTATTTCCCTATGGAGATACAACGGAAGGTGGCGTACATTATCATGGGCCTAATGGACTATTACTACTCTTAGAATCTCACTTTGGATTAATAGGTTTTTCTGAAAATATTGATTATTTAAGAGTTGCCCAATATAGACAGGCATTACAAGAATATTTAAAAGAAAATAAAACCGCTTTTTATAAAAATGCCTACGAGGCAGATCAATTAGCTACTGCCGAGGAATTGCTAACAAGAAGAGATGAATTGCTACTCGCTGGTTGGAATTTCGAGATAGTAGAAAATATGCCTGACCGCTTGGCAGCATTGGCGCATATAGAGGCATTGATTGGCGAAGAGGGAGAAATCAACCTACCAGATGGTTTTGCAGATCGCTTTGTAAAAGTGTTAGCTGTTTGCGAAGCAAAGCCTAGTTCGATCGCTGAAATTTGTCTCAATGAACCACTTGATATATTACCTTATCATTTACAACAGCTATTTAAAGCTCTAGCTTCAAATGGCACCTCCATTAGCCAGTTACCTACCCCCCTTATAGAAGGAACATCTGATCTTCAAGTTTTTCAAAGTGCTATCTCTGGCAAACAAGTAAAAACGAATTTAAAAAAAGATGGCTCTTTATTAATCTTGAAAGCAAAGCGAGATACAGATGCTGCCGCCTTCCTTGCAAAATTATTAGACCTTAATCCAGCTTATAGACCTGCTTGCCTAATACCTGAAAAGACAAGGGTGCTAGATAATGCTTTGGTACAAGAGCAATTACCAAGCCTTGGTATATTGTCGGCCTCTTTAGCACGACCTACCTTACAAATTCTAAAATTAGCTACTGTATTTTTATGGAGACCAATAGATCCATACAAGGTGCTTGAGTTTGTGACCCTTCCCGTGAAGCCCTTAGAAAATGATTTAGCAATAATCATCGCTCGATTAATTGCCAGTCGTCCGGGATTGAATAGTGATAATTGGTATGCGGCGATTAACCAATATTTTGAGGAATTAGAGGAACGAAAAAAAACAGAACCCAACTTAGATGTAGAAGCCATTAAAAAACAATATCAATTCTGGTTTGAGCGGAAACGGTATAGTATGACCAAATCTGTACCTAAAGAAGAGGTCATAGAAATCTTTGACTATGTCTCCAAATGGGCATCTCAAACTTTTGAGACAGAAGGAAGTACAAACCAATCTTTATTAGTACTAAGCGAGCAGTCGAAAAGAATTAAAGAACTGATGGAGGCACTACCAGATTCTTATAATTTCATTAGTAATTTAGAATTAGAGCGAATTGTTCGGACAATTTATGCGCCTTCGCCTGTGCAATTTAAAGAGGTAGAAATGAATCATTTACCTTTTTTATACCATCCTAGTGCGTTTATCCAAACGGTTCCCGATTTGTTATGGTGGAATTTTTCTCAGTCAGAGCGAGCCTCCTTCTTTTCAAAATGGTATCAACTAGAAATTAATTTCTTAAAAAATATCCAGATAGATTTAGAAAATCCACAAAGGAAGAATGCTCGATTGATCTGGCAGAGAAAACGTCCTATCCTTCAAACGGTTGATCGCTTGGTATTAGTTATACCTGAAAGAGTAGAAGGTTCTGTCGTCTTATCTCATCCATTGCAGGGAGATATGGAGGCTACTTTTGGAGACTTAGCAGGGATTACGTATGATGTGGATACGGGAGATAACGCATCTATTTTGGATGGATATTTTCAAATGCCCAAGCAGATTGTGCTAGACTATCGGCCATTGACGGAGCCGCAAGCAATACTGGAAATACAGGAAGCGGCATTTTTAGAGGATCGAGAGCATGAGACTTTTACTAGTATCAATTCCTTATTGTATTATCCTTATCAATGGGTCTTTCGACACAAATTACGGCTTCACAAATCTTCCATTCTAAGTGTTGTAAGAGACAATACCCTGATGGGTAATTTATCACATCGCTTGATAGAATTGTTATTAAAAGATGAAGATATAGATATTAGTACCATCCAAAAAGAAACTATTAATAACTGGATAGATGAAAACTCAGGTCAGCTATTTGCAAGAGAAGGAGCTACTTTATTGATGTATGGTCGAGAACCAGAACGGGTAGCTTTTTTAAATAAAGTAAAATATGCCGCTTGGAGTTTGGTGAGTACGATACAAAATAATTGTTGGCAAGTAAAGGCTACAGAAATGGACTTGCAGGGGCAATTTGTTGATGTTCCAATAAAAGCAAAAGCGGATTTAGTATTGGAACGAGAAGGAGAATCGGCAGTATTAGATTTAAAATGGTCAGGTAGTAATTACAGAAAACGAATGATTCAAAATGAAGAAGATTTACAGTTAGTGCTTTATTCAAAATTAATTACGGAACAAACGGATTGGTCGCACACAGGCTATTTTATTTTAGACAAAGGAGAATTAATTGCTAGAAACAATCAAGCTTTTTCGGACTGTACCGCCCTTAATGTAGATGCGGATCACATTGCTATAAACGAACGGATTCTTTCCAAAATGCAAGCTACTTTTAAATGGCGACTAGAACAATTGAATAAGGGACAGATCGAAATTAGAACGAAGCAAACCCAATTAGATTTGGAAGAACTCTATGCTGGAACCTTAATGGATTTATTGGAAATGAAGGATGGAGATGCACCTTTTGATGACTATAAGGTATTAATTGGTGGGGATAAGTAGGCTATTTGGCTACCCGCCCATGATTAGAAAAAGTGAGCGACACTTTTAAAGTGTCGCTCACTTTTTTCAATCATAGACGCCTACGCAATTCTTTGACGCTACTTAGGCAAAAGCTCATTCACCCATTTCCAAACTAGTGCAGATTCAAACCCTCTTCCGATCACATACTTAGCTATTTTTCCTTTTAATTTAAACAAGTTTTTTTCTTTCTGCTCATACTGCTTCTTTTTCTTTTCAATCAAATGGACTAGAGTATCTACATAATCCTCTTCATCAATTTCTTCCATAGCCTTTTTGAGACAATAGGCAGATATATGTCTAAACTTCAACTCCTGTTTGATTTTAACTCTTCCCCATTGCTTCATTCTAAATTTTCCTCTAGCATAAGATCTAGCGAATCTTTCTTCATTTAGAAAATTATCTGCAATCAGATCAACGATAATATCTTCTAGGTCTGCCCCATAGATTTCTAAGTCTAGTAGTTTGGATCGTACCTCTTTATGACACCTATCTTGATAGGCACAATATTTCTGTAATTTGCTAAGTGCTCGTTCTTTGTCAGTCAAAAAAGATTTACCCAATATTAATTTTTTGTTAATAAAAATATATGAATTTACTATCTGTTATTGATTTTCAATAAATTATGCTTAAAATTGCACTTTTTTTAAATAATAGAATAGTTAAAATAGTCTTAAAAAAATGTACCCCTCTTAAAAAGGAGAACGTCTTTAAATAAAATTCTATCTTATAACATACAAAAATATTAATAATAATGGGTGGACAAGATCAAAAAGTTGAAGCAGCAACTGAAACAGCAGCTGGAACAGGATTTGATATAGGAAATATCGTTCCTTGGTTTATAGAACAATTGCCTAATATCGTTGGCGCAGTATTAACTCTAATTATCGGTTTTTGGATTGCAGGAATGATAACTCGTGCTGCAAAGAAAATGATGATTAGAAGTGGACTGGATGAAACAATTACGCCATTTTTAGGATCGTTAGTAAGTACGCTTCTAAAAATAATGGTGGTAATGGCAGCGGCAGGATTTTTTGGTATAAATACTACTTCTTTTGTTGCCATTCTTGGTGCAGCAACTTTCGCTATTGGTATGGCAATGCAGGGCAGTTTAGGCCATTTTGCTAGTGGTGTAATGATGCTAATCTTCAAGCCATATAAAGTAGGAGATTTGGTAGATGTTGCTGGTGGTAATGTTGGTTCTGTTGAAGAATTAGGTGTTTTCAGTACCGTATTAAGAACTTTAGACAACAAAAAAATTATCGTTCCTAACGGAAATATCACAGGTAATGTAATCACTAATATCTCTGGTCAAGGAGAGGTTGGTGTTGAATTAACTTACGGTATCGGTTACGGTGATGATATTGATAAGGCAAGAGCAGCTATCTTAAAAGTTGGTAAGGCTTGTCCTTATATCTTAGATCAGCCTGCGCAAGGTGTAGTAGTAGCTGAATTAGGAGATAGCTCTGTCAACTTAGCTACTCGTCCATTCGTTAAGAGTGAGCACTACTGGGATGCTTTCTTCTACATGCAAGAAAACGTGAAGAAAGAATTTGATGCACAAGGTATCGGTATACCATATCCAACAATGGATCTTAATGTTAAAAATAGCTAATTAAATTTCAGCAATTTTTTTCTTTAAAATATAAAGCAGGCGATTATTGGTAACACAATGATTGCCTGTTTTTGTTTTGAGTTCTTTAGCTTGGATACTCGGCAACAAGTATGTCTGAGATATTCCTTTAGAGCGAGTTAATTTTTGAGGCTTTTTTGCAAAAAAGCCTCAAAAAAATAACTCGCTCTAAAAAACAATAAAAGCTACTGCTTGCCGAGTATCTATTAGTATAATTTATTAGAAACTATTATATCTTTGGGATTTTAATAGTTGCTAACCCTAGAATGCCATATAAAAGACCACTCTTATTTCTGCTTTCCTCACTCATCTTTTTAAGTTTAACTTGGATATTAGGATATGTAATTGATCGAACACAGTTTTTTTATTTAATTACCCACTATGGTCTTTTCTTCTGTTTGTATCTAGCTGTTTTTTTTTATAGCACAAAAAAAGAAACGATCTTATTTTATACGACTTTAGGAATAGTCTTGCGGTTTATATTAATCTTTGCCTTTCCCAATTTTTCCGATGACATTTATCGCTTTATATGGGATGGGCGTTTGTTAGTCAATGGTATAAATCCTTTTGATCATTTGCCATCCTACTATATCGCTCAAGAATTTGTAGTACCTGGACTGACTCCCGAACTATATGAGCATTTAAATTCTCCAAATTATTTTACAGTCTACCCACCAATCAATCAGTTGCTATTTGCTATCGCTGCGTACTGTTCTCCAAATGACTATTTGGGTTCTAGTATGATTTTAAAGAGCTTCCTTTTTTTATGTGAAGTGGGAAGTCTTTATTTAATCGTCAGCTTGCTAAAACATTTTCAACTGCCTGAAAAAAACGTACTACTCTATGCCCTGAATCCTCTAATCATTTTTGAAATCATGGGAAACGTTCATTTTGAAGGGGCTATGATATTTTTCTTACTACTAAGCATTTGGTTGATAGCTGTAAAAAAGAGATTAGTTTTGAGTGCTATAGCTATGGCTGGGGCAATTGCTTCTAAATTGTTACCCTTGATATTTTTACCTTTTTTTATTTGGCGATTAGCTGGTGAAAAAAATATTAAAATAGAACAATCAGCTACGCTTTCGGATGTATGGAGAGCTAAAATAAAAGCCATTAATTGGTCTAATAATCTATTGTTTTTTGGGGTTTTAGGGGGCGTGTTATTGGGGCTATTTATTCCATTGTTCAGCGGTGCTTTTTTATCGAATTTTGGCACTAGTTTGAATCTATATTTTCAAAAATTTGAATTTAATGCAAGCATCTACTACCTAATTCGTTGGTTAGGATTCCAGTATAAAGGTTATAATGTTATTCAAACGTTAGGGCCTGCTCTTTCTTTGTCAGTTTTTTTGACCATACTATGGAGGGTATTCAATGAAAAAGAAGCTAATTGGAGTAATCTCTTCTCTGGTTTACTCTTTGCGATCTGTCTCTATCTTTTTTTAGCGATGACGATTCATCCGTGGTATGTGGCCTTGCCTGTTGTATGTTGCTTGTTCACTAGATTTCGTTTTCCTATCTTGTGGTCTGGACTAATTTTTCTAACTTACATCAATTATAGTTATGTCAGCTACTTTGAAGATTTGCGAATGGTGGGGATAGAATATGTTTTAGTTGGTATTTTTGCTTTGTATGAAATTTATGTCATGCGCCGTTGTCAACGCGATACAAGCAATCAAACCATCTAACAATTTTAAGGTGCTGGACAAAAGGATGTTTTGCTGGACAACTTCCCGTTGTCCAGTAAATTTTATTCAAAAATAAATTTGTCAAGCACTAGAAAGGTGCTGAACAAAAAGGACGTTTTGCTGGACAACTTCCCGTTGTCCAGTAAATTTTATTCAAAAATAAATTTGTCAAGCACCAGAAAGGTGCTGGACAAAAGGGACGTTTTGCTGGACAACTTCCCGTTGTCCAGCAAATTTTATTCAAAATATATGCGTATTTCTTTCATTTTATTACTTGCTTGTTTATCCTTAAATCTTTCCGCTCAAATAGGTGGAGACAATGTGTATGAATTTTTAAATCTTCCTGCATCCGCCCGTATTACCGCATTAGGAGGGAGCTTAATCACGGTACAAGATAGTGAT
>CAKZUM010000706.1 GCA_937921525.1 uncultured Saprospiraceae bacterium | reverse complement strand
TATTGACCGTAAAATAGCATCATTAATTATAAAAACCCGAACTTTGCCAAAAAATAGTAATGGCAAAGTCAAATTATAAATCAAAACAACCTGCTACAAATAAAGTCCACTATAGACATCCCTCAAAAACTAGTTGCATATTATGTGGTAGTAAACTGGAGTGTATCGGTACGACTCAACGTCAATTGATTAGTTTACAAGAAAAAACAAAAGTAGCTATCCAAATACGACGTTGCGTCAATAAAACGTGTAGCAATCATAAGGCGAATTTAAAACCGCTAGCCTATCAACACCAGATTGTTTTTGGTTCTAGCTATGGGATAGATGTATATGGTTTGATTGGACATATGCGTTTAGCAAAACGGCAAACTATACCTGAGATACATCAAGAACTAAGGCGAGGTTATGCTCATATAGAGATAGGCGAACGCCATGTAGAGAATATAATGAATCAGATCAGTTTATGCATTGAACTGAGTGGAAAAAATGCAGTACATCTACAAGAATATTTTTCTGATCAATCTGGCTTAATCTTATCAATAGATGGAGTCGAGCCAGAAAAAGGACATAGTATTTTATATATCGTTCGAGAAGTAATAAGTGGGAAAATATTATTTGCCCATTATGCCACTTATACAGACGCAGAACATTTAAAAAATGAAATTCTACTTCCCTTACAGCAAACCTTACAGCAAGCATCCTTAGCAGTACTAGGATGGATAGCAGATAAAGAATTGTCAATTGGTAAGGCGGTACAAGAAGTATTTAAAGGAGTACCTTTTCAGCATTGTCAGTCTCATTTTTTAGCAGCTATGAAAAAGCCTTTAACTAAAGAAGACACTCAGCTAGGTAAAGCTATAAAAAAAAATTCGGTAAAATCAAGCCAATAGAACGTACTATTGACAGGAGTTATGAAGCAGATGAACTCACAGTTGTTGAAAAAGAACAGCTACAAACTTTATGTACGACTATTCGCAATTGGCTAAATAGTTCTATGAGCCATAAGTACCGCTTTAAAGGAGTAGAACTATATGAAAGCATGGAACAAATTCTTGAATTGACGAATCTATTACGCCAGAGTAAAGACCATTGTGTGCTAGAGCAATTACAAAAGAGTTTAAGTAATAGTTTGGCTGAGCTACAAATAACTTATCAAGCACTAAAACAAGGACAAATAATTTTGAACCAGTTAACGGATTTATTATATGGGGTGAAAAACGAAAAAAATATTCGACTTACTCAACAACATAAAGAGCAGTTTACTGCTCAACAAATACAGCAACAAGTAGAAATTTTATTATGCCAAAGTCAGCAAAAATATAAATCGCACTCCTCCCAGATGAGAGGATATTTGAGACACTTTCAACTCATTTACGACAATTGGAAAATGCGTTTATTTACTTGTTATGAATATAGCTATTTGCCAAATGATAATAATCGTATGGAATTATCTCATAGTCAAATCAAAAAACAATATCGTCGAATTACAGGACAAAAGAGTACGGCTAAATATTTAAAAATTCATGGTGAGCAAGCTCCATTTCTTTTAGCTTATACCTACTCCAATAATTCTGAACAGGATTTAATTGAGTTGATTAGGAATACAGATCAACAGAAATTAAAGCAACAGAAACAAAAACAATTGAGCAAAAGTCAACTGCGGGCAAAGAACACACCTACTAAAATTAGGCTAAACAAAACACTCCAGAATATCAAAGAACTTTGGTGTCAAACAAGTAATAATTAATATTGATGCTATTTTGCGGTCAATAAACTCAAGTTCCTAAGATATTGGTTATCAGGAAGTAGAAATTTAGACAAGCTCTAAGTTCGACCCATCTGACAAGTCTTAGAGATAAAAAAAGAACAAGTCAGAATGGGTAGGTTATTTTTTTCTTTTTCTACTTTTCTTATTTTGATCCAGCCGTTCATTCTGAATAATACTATTACAAATAGGGCTTTTAAAACTTTTCAACTGTTCAAGAGTGATGTTTTCTAATTGCGGTATTTCTTGCAATTCTTTTAAAGTGATGGTACTATTTTGAAAAAATTTTGAGTTAATCAAAGCCCTTAGAGCCCTTTCATTATTTGGATTTTCAGATAACACTTCGATACTTGCCAGGGCAGCATCTTTAACTTTACCGATAGCATTCTTTAGTTCTACTTGATCTAATACTTTGCTTAGTTGTATATCCTTTGTTGTTTGATTAACAAAGGCAGAACTAGTATTTTCACTTACTGCGTCAGGATCTACAGGAATGGGATTTACCTCTGGAGTAATTTTTCTTTCCTTGATTTTAATTTTCTTCTCCACCTGTTTTTCCTTCGTGTTAATCGTTTTTTTCATCTGAGGTGGACTCATTGATTTGGCCTTAGCAAAATCTTTTTTTGCAGCGCCCAAATTTCCTAAAGACTCATGAATTTCTGCTTTTTTATAATAAATTTCATAGTCTGCTTTGCCTAGTGTTTCTATAGTATTAAAATCTACTAGTGCTTTATCATAACGTCTTTTTTTAAAATTCAGATGCGCTCGATTATTCAATGCCAATACTTCTGTTGGTGCTACTTCTAGGACTTTTGTATATTCATCGATTGCGTCATCTGTTTCTCTTAAACGCAAATGACTTTCCGCTTTTACATAAGCTAAATACATACTTTCTTTGGACAAGTCCAAGGTGGTAGGTGCTAAGGGACCGCTTCCACTTATAGCAGATTTGGCGACTACCTTAGAATAGTCACCTTGATTAAAAGCCACCATAGTCTTCAATAATTTTTTTAAGACTGCCTCTATTTGAAATGTAGCTCCTTTGAAGGTAGATGAAAAGTAGGCAGCTTGTAGTAAAGTATCTAGCGTGCCCTCAGGACTAAAATCAGAAATCCGACCCAAGCCCGTTTTATTTAAAATAGAATAGCTAGTAGTAATGGCAGTATTGCCTTCTAGAAAATTGGCTAATCCCCATACCAGCATATCTGGCTGACATTTGGTCGTATAATTTCTAGCTTCACTTTCGTCTGAGATAGCTTTAATCGTTCCGTCAGGTTGTATTCTTCCTACTTGTGCAGCTATATTTTCTTCTTGACAATATTCATTTAAGCGTTTGACAATCTGTTTGTGAGGCGCTGTTCTTCCTTCGGGGAGATCATCATGGAAAGGCAGTACTAATACTTCAAATACACGGTCGTCAAAAGTAGGACAGTTCCACGCACTAGGCGATGGTGTAGTAGGCGGTGTATTTTCTTTTGTTAAAAAGTAATAAGTAGCAGCTCCAATTATACTTGCAACAACCGTCATTCCGATTACAAAAGGGATCGTTTTCCAATAGGGAGTGGATGGTTTACTCGCTGTGCTAGGGTTGAGTGTTTTGCCTTCTTTTAAATCATCTAATAAATCTAAAAGTGCGGTATTAATTCGATTGGTCTTTATTGTGTACTCTTGTAGACTTAAGGTGTCGATCCGCCTAGCACTATCTATTTTTGTTAAATTACCAGATAGTATAACTACTTCATTTAGATAATCTGTGTAGGCTGGTTTGGATTGTAACTCTTTTTCTAAAATAGCCAATACTTCTTCTGTCTTATCATTACTGATAAGATTCTTTAGTGCTTGATAATTGATATTTAGGGTACTGGCCATTTTGAAAAATTATAGAAAATGTAGCTCCAGCAATTTACTTGAGGAAACACACAAGTAAGTTGCTGGAGTTATCTAGAATTATTAAAGGTAAGAAGAAAACTAGCAGGAATTAATTTTATTGTGGACTTATAAGTTATATAAATATTAAGTATTTAATTTTTAATAAAATGTCAAAAGATATACACCCTAAAAAACTAGTCGCCAAAAGAGATTCCTAGTTTTCGAGCCGTATTAATCAAGTAATGATTTTTGTCTACCACATCGTACTTACTAATAGCTTCTTTGATCGGTACGGAAACCAGTTCATGATTTTGAAATGCAACCATCTCCCCAAATTTACCTTCCTCTACTAATTCAAAGGCTTTGATACCCATAGAGGATGCTAGCACCCGATCAAAAGCGACTGGCGTTCCACCACGCTGTGTATGCCCTAATATAGTTGTTCTAATTTGAGGTTCACAGCCTGCTTTTTCTAATTCTGCTCTTAAGTAATTACCAACACCGCCTAATTTAATATGTTCTTCCCCTTCTTCTTTTTTGTAGACTGTAATGACCCCTCCTCCTTCAATTTTAGCACCTTCAGAAACAACGATATTACAGAAGCCTTTTCCTTTTCTGTACCGCTTTCTAATTCTTTTTAAAATATTCTCCAATTTACAAGGTATTTCTGGTATCAGACACACTTCTGCCCCACCAGCGATAGCCGTGTGCAAAGCAATCCAACCCGCATCTCTACCCATTACCTCCATGATCATCACCCGATGGTGACTTTCTGCGGTGGTGACTAATCTATCAAAACTATCGGTGGCTGTCTGCACAGCAGTAGTAAAGCCAAAGGTCAAATCGGTGGCATGTAAGTCATTATCAATCGTCTTAGGTACGCCTACTATATTGAGTCCCTTTTCAAATAAGGTCTGAGAGATTGCTTGACTACCATCTCCTCCGATATTCACAACAGCATCAAAGCCTAATCTTTTAATTTTATCAACCAACTCTTGAGAACGATCTATGGTTTTCCATGTACCATCTTCTTGTTGAACTGGAAATTTAAATGGATTTCCTCTATTAGTAGTCTTAAGAATGGTTCCTCCTTTGACATGTATACCTCCCACTTTCTTTTTGGTTAACTTCACAATATCCACAGGATCTTTAAATACCCCGTTAAAGGCTTCCATACTTCCATAAACTTCCCATTTTCCTTCGTATCTTGCCGCTTTTACAATTCCTCTAATGACAGCATTTAACCCCGGGCAATCGCCTCCTCCTGTAAGAACTAATAATTTTTTCATATAAAGAATAGATTTTTTTTATTTGAAACAAAACGCAAAAGTAAAAAGAATGAACGTTAACTTACGAAAAGCAACGATCAAAGATGTACCAGCTATCTACAGCTTAGTAGAAGCACTAGCTATTTACGAGAAAGAACCTGAAGCTGTTACGGCAACCGTAGAAGATTACTTGAATGATTTTGAGGCAGGTATTTTTCAGGCGCATGTGGCTACTATAGAAGGGAAGGTAATCGGAATGGCACTATATTACATGACTTATTCTACTTGGAAAGGCCGAATGTTATATTTAGAAGACTTTGTGGTTTTTGAAGAATATCGACAAAAAGGAATCGGCCAACTATTGTTTGATGCAGTCTTACAAGAGGGAAGAGATAGGGGCTGTCGATTGGTCAAATGGCAGGTCTTAGATTGGAATACGCCTGCTGTTAAATTCTACGAGAAGAATAATGCAACTATTGAAAAAGAATGGTGGAACTGTAAAACGTTTTTGTAGTGGTCTGTCAAACAAAATCACAACCGCCCTGCCACCACGACTGCCTCTTTCAAATTATTAGTCTCCCCTGATTGATTAAAATATTCGATCCAGACTACATAAATACCAAGGGGTGTTTTTTGACCATCAGACCTACTACCATCCCATTGATAGCCACCACTGATGGCTGCTAAATCATCCTGAGCGATAGACTGCACCAAGTGCCCTGCCGCATCATAAATAGCAATACTCAAAACATTCCCTACTTCCTCAAAAGTATAATCAATTTGTAAGAAGTCTGCATAGCCATCCCCATCAGGGGAAATTGTTTTTGTAGAAAAATTAAAAACATTATTACTAGTAGATTCGGTAGAAAGAAGCGTTTGAGAATTAAGTGCAGTAGGGGTAGCATAGCCAGTAGTGGCAGCAGCAGAATACCAATTAGAAGGATCTTGACTATCCTTAGTGGAAGCGATTCTTTCTAAGGATACTCCTTCTGTATTACTTAGTAAAGTAGAATGATATGTTTCCAAATAATCTAATTGGTCAATTATAGTAGCTTCATTAAAGAGGGTAATATTTCCTGCTTCATCTGCGAAACTTGGTAAATCATGCGCTACTAACTGTAGCGGATTATCTACGGCATATCGTTCTAAAATATCTGTTGGACTTTCTGTTAGTACAATCCATTCATTTGGAAAAAATAGTCGCTCAACTGTAATGGGAATAGCCGCATCTGATCGCTGTTGATTAATTATAACTAGATCACTAAGGTCGAAAACTTTGGTAGAAGCATTATAGAACTCGATAAAATCATTGCCCCCCACTTGTGGATTGAATAAAATTTCGTTGATTAATATATCAGAAGCAGTTGCCTGTTGGGGGAGTGCAATGGGAAAGAGTTTATCCTTAATAGGATTATGGACACAGTCTTTTATGGCACTCGATAATTTCAATTCTTGAATGAGGTCACTAGAAAGTTCTGTTGCTAATTCTAATAATACTTCTGAAAAAGTAGCATTGGTCAGACTGACTCCTACAATCGTATTGTCTGTTAGTTGGTAATTCTCTGAATCTAAAATACTTTCTACCTGCATCCCTTTATCAAAAGTAAGTCGTATGTGACTTGTTGAAGTAGGATAACTATTGATTAGATTTGGTGCAGTAGCATCTATTATCTCCACCAAACTAGCATTTTTCTTTCCGGGTGTTCCGCCTACTAATGCAGTTGATGCAATCCAATTATTTTTTCCCATACATGGGGCTAAGGGATTGATTCGTTCTAAAGCATATGCTCCGCCAGATTTAGAAGTAGATCGGTACCAGGCTTGTTCATACGCTATGGCATCTATCGTTTCATCAAACAAATCTTTCAATACAATGGTCTGCGCACTAGGTAGATTTGGGAAATTAGAAAAGAACAAAACTGTACCATATTCTTCTAATAATTCATTACCTGATTTGCTTAGTATAAGAAAGGATTTTGGTGGAAACAGGTGAGATTGGAAAGTGATTTTCTTAGTGCCAATACTTAGGGTATATTGATCTAATTCTATTGCCGTATCACTACGATTATAAAGTTCTATATATTCTGATTTTGGTAGACCTAATGTTTGATCGCCACTACGGGTAGCATCTTCCATTACTTCATTAATCAATATATCATATTGATTAATGGCACTTATAAAAGCGGGGAACCCTACTACGAAAAGTAGCAGGAAAAAATAGCGTGTTAGCATGTTGAATAGTGTGTTTTTTTTAGAGCAGAGAACAGAGAAGCGAGAATAGAGATGAATCCGTTTATAAAATTAAAAGTTATCAAAATATAAACATCATCTCCATTCTAGCGGATCTCCAAATTTTTTCAACGATCTCAAAATCCTATTAATTCTGTAATCCTCGAATCCTAGTCTTTCTTCCACTTAATATTGCATCCACCACTCGGACGCTGTAAATCTGCTACGGGGCGACCCAATAAAATAGCGTCCAGCGCATTTCGTAAATCCTCTCCTGTAACAGGCTTGCCAGAGTTAGGTCGAGAACCGTCCATCTGACCTCGATAAGCTAGTCGAAGATCTTGATTAAAGACATAAAAATCTGGAGTACATGCAGCATCATATGCTCTTGCTACTTCCTGTGTTTCATCATATAAATAGGGGAATGGATAGCCCACTTCTTCTGCTAACTTAGTCATCAAGGCTGGACTATCTTGCGGATAGTTTTCCACATCATTTGAACTGATGGCTACAAACTTCACTCCAGCAGCTTGGTATTCATTCGCTAATTCGACCAAGGCTTCATTCACGTGAATGACATAAGGACAATGGTTACAAGAAAATATGATTACTGTTGCCTTGTCTGATTTTATATCATCTAGACTTAACATTTTACCAGAAACAGTATCTAGTAAGGTAAAATCAGGAGCTTTCGTCCCTAAAGGGAGCATTTTGGATAAAGTATATGACATTTTTACTACTAATAAACTTGTTCACAAATAACAAGTTGGTATATGAAAAAATCTAATTTTCGTATAATCAATTCTTATTTATGAACAAGTCTAATGAATTGAGTGTAAAACAGTTCAAGGGCAAGTTCAAGCCAATTGATCCGATCACTTGCACAGGCTGACCGAGAATGGTGTTTTTGGCAGACTTCCCAAGTTTTCAAAACTTGGTAAGTCTTCGTTTTACACTCCAATTAAATTTAATTTAAAAAGAAAACATTTCCTATCGCATTCTAGGTCGTCGTCGCTTACCCCCTGTATTCATTCGCATAGGATTAATGCCTGCACGACCAGCAGCTTTTGCTACCCCTCTATTCTTCATGGCTTTTTCAAATTGTACGACCTGCTCTTTTATTTGAGGCTCTGTAATAGACAAGCCTTTTAATTTATTGAGATGCAATTGTGCTTGCTGCCATTTATTCTTTTGCGCAGCCATATTCGCCATTTGCAATTCTATCATAGCCGTCTCATTATCAGACCCTAAGCCAATAGCTTGTGCTTTTGCATAATAGGCAGAGGCACCATCATTATCCTTTTTAAAAGTAGCCAAAGTTCCTTTAATCATATTATAATAGGCCCTGTTGGTTGTGAATAGCCACTCTGGTTTCCAGATTAAGTCTAACCTTTTTTCTGCACCTTCATAATCTTGGTCTTGGACTAGTTGTGCTGCTGACTGCACAGTTCCTAGCAAAAAGTAGCCTGCTAAAAGGATAATACCTGCTAGTAAAAAAGGAAAGGCATACAAAAAGCCATAAATAAAAGCCAGCAGAGTACCTCCTAGTAAACAAGCAGCAATTAAAGCAAAACGAACGTAAATGTTGATTGTAAACATAAATTATGTTAGAGTATTGATTGATCTTAAAATAGTGATACAAATTTAAGGATTCTTAAATGGATTCACAGAAAATGCTCTAAGTATTAGACATATTTCTATTAAATTAAACTGTCTTCAAGCCAACATTTATGAAATCTTAGAAAATAGAATATTAACTTTGATAAAGATTAAAGTGTTTTAGTAACGGTGAAAGAATAAATTGCTAATCTACGTTTACTAAACCTTTGAGGTTTAATAAACGTGCACTTGCAGATGCAGCAGTTATTTTTTTGTCGTTACTTAATGACGTTACTAAACAACTTTTTACAAAAGACAAATAAATATTAAATAAATGAATTTTATAAAAGTAAGTTCTCTATTACTAGCGATTCTTTTGATCGCTTGCGGCGGAGAAGAAAAAAATGCTTCTACTGCTGCCAAAACAGCAGCTGAAAAAATGACTACACTTGCAAAAGAAAACGCTAGTCAAATGAAAAAAGAGATGCAAGAAACAATAGCTGATGCTAAAGCTGACATGGGAGATAAAGACCTAGTGGCAGCAGCCAAAGAAAAAGTGGGTGCAGCGGCTTCTGATATGGCTGATGCAGCAAAAGAACCTATGGAGAAAATGGATAAGATGGCTGAAAAAGCGAAGAATGCAGTAAGTGTATCAATGGATGATGCAAAAAATAAAGGGCAACAAATGGTGGAATCAGCAAAGGAAAAAGCTCAGACCGTTACTAGTACTGCTACTAAAAAAGTAGAAAATGTTGTGGTTAAAGGGGCAGAAAAAATAACAGAAGCAACCAAATCAACTGCCCCTACATCGACTCCAAAAATTGTAGAAAAAGCAAAAGAAGAGGTAGTCGAAAAAGCGGCAGCGGCTACTGCTGTTGCTGCCACGACTGCTACGGCGGTAAAAGAAAAGGAAATGCCTAAAAAGGCTGCAACTGTTGATCATAGCTCTTGGGATAAATTGTTAAGAAAGCATGTAACCTCGGCAGGAAAAGTAAATTACAAAGCAATAAAAGCAGATGAAGCTAGCCTAGATGCTTACTTAAAAAAACTCTCTGATAATCCAATTAACAAAGAATGGTCTAGAAATGAAAAAATGGCTTATTGGATTAATGCCTATAATGCGTATACCGTAAAATTAATTGTAGATAACTATCCTGTAAAAAGTATTTTGGATTTACATGGTGGAAAGGCATGGGATCATTCTTGGATAAAACTTGGGGATAAGACCTATACCCTAAATGATATTGAGCATAAGATTCTTCGTCCTCAATTTAAAGATCCTAGAATTCACTTTGCTGTTAATTGTGCGGCAACTTCTTGTCCACCAATCTTAAATCGTGCTTGGACGGCAGGAAATTTAAATAAAACCTTAGAGCTACAAACAAAGAAATTTATTAATGATTCTAGTTACAACAGTATCGGAAGTGAAGTAGCTGTTTCAAAAATATTCGAATGGTACAAAGAAGATTTTGGAGATCTAAATACTTACCTAAATAAGTATGCTACTACACCAATTGCTGATGGTACTAGTATCAATTTTAAGGAGTATGATTGGGCTTTAAATAAACAATAGTACCACAGAATTTATTCTGTAACTCAGTACCACAGAATTTATTCTGTGTTAATTACTACGAATAAGTTTACTAAACCTTAAAGGTTTAGTAAACTTAAAATCGAACTTCAAACCGACTAATTTCAAAGAGATTTTCACTTTCCGATAGACGTACCACGTAGCAATAAATCTGTTGCTAAAAACTTGTTATCTTTATTATAATACCAGTGTCGAACTTTAGGGATTTTTATTCCCTGCACTATTTCCTCTCCTTCTAAAGTAATATATTCCCCATCATTTTTTTCCTCTTCATGATAAAATCTATACCCCATTAAGGCATAAGAGGATGGATGAAAATAGAAATACCAAATATCCTCTCCTACCGCTTCATCATAGGTGACGCGCATCACTAAACAATCTTGATCTTGGAAGGTCGTAGCGTATACTTCGCTATCTATGATCGTGCCTTGGTCTTTCAATTTCATAGGCAAGCCGTAGAGATAAGCAAAATAATCTCGATACATTTTTGCGCGCTCACAGGTTAGGCGATGTTTCTTCTTATCCTCTTCTGAGAAAGTACTGCTACCATTCAATTGTGTACTACAGGTTGTTCCATTCACCTCTCGAACAATAGAATTGCCTCTTCGGTTATCCGTTGCTTTAAAATAGCTATCTGGTAAATTTAAAATCACCTCGCTAGTATCTTTTTTTCCTTTACTTCTAGGGCTCTCTTGTTCTAAATATAAGATAGATTTAAAATGAGGCCATTGCCCGGTTGGATCGTGGTATTGAATGCTTTTATTCAATAAATCTTTTCCTGTTATTGCAACTAATTCACGACTTGGCTTTGGAGGTGTTTGTATACTTTTTAAACCTGTTTCTTGTTGAGTGGTCGAGATTGGACTTAGTGTCGGTACTTTTAATTCTTGTGAATATAGGTTAGGATAAATGAAGAAAATCGTTAGAATAATAATTAGTGAATGTCGCATGAATATTTTCTGTTTTAAATTTATAGATACATAGAAGTTGTTTAAAAATGTATAACTAATTTATTTGCAAGTCATTGATCGCCAATGACTTCGCCTTTTTAAATTCCCGTAGCTAAGCAGGCTGACCGAGAATACTCCATCTTACAAATTCTCGGTGGTTTTTAACTAGGGTTTTTGCTTCTTTTATTTTGCTATACTCTTTATGCCTCTGGGCATAAGCCTGCGCAGAATGCAAAAAGAAGAATCAACATCTGGTTTTTTCTTGAAATTGATCGGATCACTTGCAGTGGTCCGATCAAGCTGCACGTCTCATCGAACCACTGCAAATGATCCGATGAATAAATGTGCCGCCCCAACTTTGTTATACACTCAAATCAAGTCTACTATTATATTAACTCTTCCAGTCGAAAACTAAATCGTTTTTTATACCCATTTCGCAAGACGACCAATTTAATTTTTTTACCAATT
>CAKZUM010000705.1 GCA_937921525.1 uncultured Saprospiraceae bacterium | reverse complement strand
AGGCAGGTTCAAGAGGAAAATAAGATGAATGAGCGATCCCGCAGGGTGAATGTCCTAAGACATTCAAGCAAATGAACCGCAAAGCGGACGGGCTGGCAAGAAGCAGCCAAGAGTGTATAGTTATTATTTCGTCGTTACATAGCTAGTTTTAAAGTGCTAAAATCTCGCCATCTCTATAAGAAAACGCAAGTTTAGGGGGATTCATTGAATTATAAAAGAATTTAAACGGGTATTCTATTATTTGTCGTAAGTACTAACTCATAATTAAGGCAAATATGCCCCCTTACTTAATTGATTCAGGTTTAATTTTTATTTCCCCTTTTCCTTATTACCTTAGAGCTTGTCTAAATTTCTACCTCCTGACAATCAACAGCAATATATGAAGGATAATAAAATTATAACAAATAAAGAACTAAGCCTAACGGAAGCTTTAATCCCTGTTTTTGCGCTAGTATGCTTACTCTCTTATAATGTGTACGTATTTGGAGATGATGCACTAAGTGGTTCTAACCAGTTTGTACTATTATTAGGTGCAGCAGTAGCAGCCATAGTGGGCTTTTTAAATAAAGTACCCTATGAGCGGATGATTTCAGAAATAGGCAGTAATCTTAAATCTACCACTGGTGCCATATTAATATTATTATTTGTTGGTGCATTGACAGGTACTTGGCTAGTGAGTGGAATCATACCCACATTAATATATGGTGGTTTAAAAATATTGAGTCCCTCTATATTTTTACCAGCCTCTGTGGTGATTTGCGCGATTATTTCTTTGGCAACAGGGAGTTCTTGGTCGACGACGGCGACGGTAGGTATTGCACTGATAGGTATTGGTCAAGCAATTGGGATGCCTTTAGGAATGGTAGCGGGGGCCGTGATATCGGGTGCCTACTTCGGAGATAAGATGTCTCCGTTATCCGATACGACTAATCTAGCTCCAGCTATGGCTGGTGCGGAACTGTTTACACATATTAGATATATGGCGTATACCACCGTTCCTTCTATTATCATTACGATTATTGCCTTTACATTTATTGGTTTGACACAAAATACAGCAGGTACGGCAGATACAGGAGAGATTTTAGCAGCTATTAATCAAACATTTACTATTAGCTGGTGGCTGTTATTAGTTCCACTAGCAGTTGTTGCATTAATTATTGCCAAGACAAAACCGCTGATCGCATTAATGATCGGAAGTTTATTAGGTGGAATCTTCGCTGTCATTTTTCAACCAGATATCATGCTCAAAATAGCAGGTGCAGAATCTATGAATTTTACGGCAGCCTATAAAGCAATTATGAATGCCTTAACCGTTGAAACAAAGATAGAAACTAATAATGCGACCTTAAATGATCTTTTTAAATCAAAAGGAATGAGTGGGATGCTCGGCACTATTTGGCTCATTATCTGTGCGATGGTTTTTGGTGGGGTTATGGATGCAATCGGGGCTTTACAAAGAATTAGTACTACTTTACTATCTATGGCCGATAGTACTTTTAGCTTATTTGCCAGCACAGTCGCTAGTTGTTTAGCTATTAATGTTACTGCGTCTGATCAATATCTTGCCTTGGTGATAACAGGAAAGATGTATTCACAAGCTTATGAAGATAGAGGCCTAGCTCCAGAAAATTTGAGTCGGACGATTGAAGATGCGGGTACAGTTACTTCTGCTTTGATTCCTTGGAATACATGTGGGGCGTATCAGTCTGGCGTACTAGGGGTGTCTGTCTATGAGTATTTTGTTTATGCTATTTTCAATTACTTGAGTCCTTTTATGACTTTATTATTTGCTGCTTTTTCTATAAAAATTAGAGAATTAAAAAAAGCGGTTTAAACCGCTGAAATAACGTTTTTTTTATAAAACCAATTGGAATAAATAATAGGAAGAATCTGGTATATGTAACTATATGTAACATAGAATTCATTCTGAGAGACTATTGGGCGAAGCGAAGATAACCTGTTTATTATCTGCGCTTCGCTCGATAGTTGTCCAGAATAAATTCTGGGCTACAAACATCACTTTTTTTTTATAAAAAATTCTACCTTATCAAGCCACCTCCTCATAATTATCATCCCAATTCTGCACTTTCGGCTCTCCTAATTTTCCAACACTTTTTGCAACAATCATAGATACCGCTGCATCCCCAGTTACATTCACAACTGTCCGACACATATCTAAGGGTCGATCTACCGCAAATATCAAAGCAATACCCGCAGGAGGAACGCCAATAGACTCCAATACAATTACCAACATGACAATACCTGCACTTGGAACGGCAGCAGAACCGATAGAAGCCAAGGTCGCCGTAAAGACAATGGTCACTTGATCGGCAAAGGATAGATCGAAACCATATACTTGGGCGATAAACACGGCAGCCACTGCCTGATAGACACTCGTTCCATCCATATTTACAGTCGCACCAATAGGTAACACAAAGCTCACCACTTCCTTTTCTACTCCCAAATGTTCTTCTACTCTTTCCATCGTTACAGGTAGAGTAGCTGCACTAGAACTAGTTGAAAATGCCAGTAGTTGCGCAGGAGCGATTGCCTTGAAAAAGAAACCTGGGGATTTACCAGTAAATACCGCTACCAAAACAGCATATACTCCAATCATTACTGCTAGTCCCAATACTAAAGTAAAAGCGTATTTTCCTAAGGCTATAAAAATATCTGCACTTGGAGAGGTGACGACCAATCCAGCTAATAAGGCAAAAACCCCATAGGGGGCGGCCAAAATCACCAGATCTACCATCTTTAATATTAT
>CAKZUM010000704.1 GCA_937921525.1 uncultured Saprospiraceae bacterium | reverse complement strand
GGCTAATCATTCAACGTAGCTAAATATCAACGTTTTGAAAACCAATATTTTATACTTCTTTTTTCTTACCTTTTTTACACTTTCTAGTAATGTAGCTTATGCAGCGGATGCGAGTGGTAGTAGCGTGTTAAGCTATGCATTATGGGGGATAGCGATCTTATTGATTTTTTTTATTCTAGTTTCTGTCGGTGATAGCTTGATAGGGGTAGAAGCAAAGAAAGCTGGAATAGATGCTGATACAGGCGGTTTTTCTCTATTTGGTTCAAAAGTACCAGAAGGCCTTGAGGGTAAGTCTGTAAAAGTATTAACAAAAGGGCATGACATCAAATTAGCAGGTGCTGCCGCTAATACTTTATCTTCGGCGCAAGCGAGTACTTATGCGGTGCAGCCAAAGAATTATATCGGAATGTCTCCAATTCCAAAGGTAGTAGTAGAAGTTGGGTCTGAGGTGAAAGCAGGAGAAGTGTTGTTTTTTGATAAAAAGCGTCCAGAAATTAAATATGTCGCTCCTGTTAGTGGGGAAGTTATCGCGATCAATAGAGGGGAAAAGCGATCTATTAAAGAGATAGTTATTTTAGCGGACAAAGCAATTAGTTACAAATCGGTTCAAGCTCCAGATTTAAATGGTAGTCGAGCAGATATTGTCAACTTTTTAATGGAGAATGGGGCATGGTCTTTTATTAATCAGCGTCCATTCAATATTGTTCCAGCAGCAGATGACTTACCGAAGAATATATTCATCTCTACTTTTGATTCAGCTCCTTTAGCACCCGATTTAAATTTTGTGGTAGAAGGACAAGGAGCAGCTTTTCAAAAAGGGCTAGATGTTTTAAACAAATTGACAGAAGGAACGGTTCATTTAGGTTTAGATGGAAAAAATACACCTTCTACTGTATTTACTGGAGCGACAGGAGTAAAGCACAATTACTTTGTAGGTAAGCATCCTGCAGGTAATGTTGGGGTACAAATCCACCATACTGCACCAATCAGTGGTGCGGATAAAGTATGGGCTTTAGGTGTTCAAGATGTTATTACAATAGGTAAGTTATTTTCAGAAGGAAAATACGATGCTTCAAGAATAGTAGCCTTGACAGGTAATGAATTCAATACACCTTCTTATGTGAAAACATACATAGGTGCGAATATAGGAGAGTTGACAAAAGGTAATTTGAAAGGCGATGCAAGATTGATTTCTGGTGATGTATTATCTGGAAAAACAAAAACAGCAGCAGAATTCTTAAATGCTAGTGACGACCAAATTACGAGTATCAAAGAAGGAAAGGAGCATGAAATGTTTGGTTGGTTATTGCCAACAACAGCTAGACCAAGTATTTCTCAGACGTTCTTAAGTGGCCTAATGGATATTACCTATGAGGCAGATACGAACACTCATGGAGAGAAGCGTGCTTTTGTAGTAACAGGCCAGTACGAAAAGGTATTGCCAATGGATATTTATCCACAACATTTGATGAAGGCGATCTTGGTAAACGATATAGAAAGAATGGAAGGTTTAGGTATTAACGAACTAGCAGAGGAGGACATTGCGCTTTGCGAATTTGCTTGTACTTCTAAGCAACCATTACAAAAGATATTGAGACAAGGATTGGAGGTGATGAGAGAGCAGTCTTAAAGAGACCGCTGCTGTCAGGTGTCAGACCGCTGCGCTGTCAGGTGTCAGACTTATGATGTTGACGCCGCGCTTGGATAAGTTTACTAAACCTTGAAGGTTTAGTAAACTTCAACAAACTCCGATCTGACTTCCAAAAAAAAATCAGTCATTTAATTTTTATTATACGATACACGATGAGTTCATTTTTAGATAAAGTAAAAAGTTTTGAGCCAGATAAGAAGGAATCTCCTTTCTTGCATACTTTGTATGACGGGTTCTTCACTTTTCTATATGCACCTGATTCTGTAACAAAAGAGGGTGTTCATATTAGAGATGGGATAGATTTAAAGCGTACAATGGTGATGGTGGTATTAGCCCTTCAACTATGTTACGTGTTTGGATCTATTAATATTGGACATCAGCATTTTGCAGCATTGGGGATGTATGATTCTTTCGTGGATGGTATCCACTTGAAATTAGCATATGGCTTGATGAAATTGATCCCTATTTTCGTAGTAGCTAATTTAGTTGGCTTGGGGATTGAGTTTTTGTATGCAGCTAAGAAAGGTCATGCTATTGAAGAAGGGTATTTAGTATCAGGCGCTTTGATTCCATTAATTATGCCGCCAGATATTCCAATTATTTGGTTGATCTTAGCAGTAATCTTTGCAGTTGTTATTGGTAAAGAAGCATTTGGTGGAACAGGAATGAATATTTTAAATGTTGCCTTATTGGCGCGGGTATTTATATTCTTTGCTTATCCAACAACGATTTCTGGTGACGAAGTATGGGTAGCTGGTCTGACATCTACAGAAGCAGGTTCTGCGGTAGATTATGGCATGGGCGTCTCTTTCTTTAATTGGATATTCGATGCTCTTGGTATGCGAACCTTTGATGCCGCCGCCGTCGTCGTAGATGGCTATACAGGGGCAACGCCTATGAGTTTAGCATATCAAGGTGGTTGGGAAAAAGTAACAGAAGTATACTCTCCA
>CAKZUM010000703.1 GCA_937921525.1 uncultured Saprospiraceae bacterium | reverse complement strand
GATAAACGACACGCTATAAAAGAGCGAGAAAATAAAAGAGATTTAAATCGACTGAATAAAATGAGGCTGTAAGGGAGAAGCGAGAACAGAGAAGCGAGAACAGAGATGAAATTCGTTTAAAATTGATAAAATTTCGTTGTTGCTTAAACAAAATACATCTCTGATCTCTCAGTGTAACGGTCTCTATTCCCCGCCCGCCTGACGGCAGTCGGGCTGGTCTGTTCTAAAAAAATTATGGAATTACTAAAAAATGCCTGACTTTAATAATCAAAACATATTAGCATATATAGCTGCCGACAATGAAAAAGCAATTGATTGGCTTTTTCGTCAGTACTATGCAACGATGTGTCAGGCAGCTTATAAAATCCTTCCTGACGAGCATATTATTGAAGATCTAGTGCAAGATGTATTTTATGAAATTTGGAAGAAAAGAAAAACGCTGAAAATAAAAAATTCTGTTGCTGCCTACCTACGAAAAGCTACTAGAAATAAAACCTTAAACTATATTAGAGATCAAAAAATTGATCTACGAAATGCCCCACCTAAAGAAGATTTAAAGAGTAACAATATTTCTACTATACAGACTTTGATGGCAGATGATTTACAAGCAGAAATCGATCAGGCGATTGATAGTCTTCCGCCAAGGTGTCGTTTGGTTTTTGTATTAAATCGTTTTGAAGAATTGTCCTACCAAGAAATTTCAGAACAATTAGACATTTCTATAAAAACAGTAGAAAATCAGATAAGCAAAGCTTTGAAGTCTTTGAGAAGTTCTTTAGGAAGGATTGGTTAAGTTTTAGACCATCAAATAAGCTAAAAACAAAGAACATCACCACTAAATTCAATTCCCATAGCATGAAACCTTTGCAGAATCAAAAAAAATCCGTTGCTAAGCGTACTTAGCAACGGATTTTTTAATAACAGACTTTAGACAAAAAAGTAAAATAAATTATATCAATCTTTTAATTGCCTAGCTAAAAGCTTCTGCGATTAATGCTTCCTGCTGCTTGTCGTGCATCTTTTTATAGCCAGTTGCAGGCGAAGCACTTGAGCGTCTTGAAATATGCTTAATATCATAATTCTGATAAAAAGCTAAGAAATACTGCCAAGCACCCATATTAGATGGTTCTTCTTGCACCCAAAAAGCTTCTGCATTTTTATACTTCTTCTTCATTATATCCATCTGCTGTAATGGGAATGGATAAAGTTGTTCCAGACGAACAATAGCCACATCTGTGCGCTTATCTTCTTGTTTCTTTTGCAATAAATCATAGTACACTTTTCCAGAACAATACAAGACTCGCTTAATTTTCTTAGTAGCTGCTGTAGTCGTCACTTCTGGATCATCTATTAATTCTTGAAAGGCATTATCCGTTTCAAAATCTGATAAAGAAGAAACGCATAGTGGATGTCTCAGTAAAGATTTAGGAGACATTACGATTAATGGCTTTCTAAATGGTCGAGCAAATTGTCTACGGATCGCATGAAAGAAATTAGCGGGTGTCGTGATGTTTGCTACCGTCACATTAAAGTCTGCGCAAGCTTGTAAGAAACGCTCCGGTCTAGCACTAGAATGTTCTGGTCCTTGTCCTGCATAACCATGTGGTAATAGCATTACTAAACCACTCATTCTTCCCCACTTACTTTCCCCTGCGGTGATATACTGATCTACTATTGTCTGAGCACCATTATAAAAATCTCCAAACTGTGCTTCCCATATCACTAGGGAATCAGGATTCGCCATAGAATAGCCATACTCAAATCCCAACACCCCAAATTCAGATAAGAAAGAGTTGTAGATCATAAAACGACCTTGTTCCCCACTCATCCCTTCTAATCTATTATAAGGCTCATAAGTTTTTTCATCTTTTAAAACCGCATGACGATGCGAGAAGGTTCCTCTTCTTACATCCTGCCCACTCATTCTTACATCCTTGCCTTCTAATAAGACAGAACCATACGCTAGCAACTCTCCCATTGCCCAATCTAAATGGCCTTTATCTAGTAGCTTTTGTTTCCCTTTTAATAGCCTATTGATTTTGCCTAGTGGCGTAAAATTATCTGGGATCGTCATTAAGTGGTTAATGACTTTTTCTATTGTTGCTTTATCAATTCCTGTTTTTGGTGATTCTTTAAAATCCGCTGGATCAACTGTTAGCTTTAATTCCTGCCAAGCTTTTTCTGGAGCTTGATACTTATACGGCAAATCTTTTTGCTTCACCGCATCTAGGCGATTTTGTAGCTCATTCCAGAATTCTTTTTCTAACTGCTCCGCCATTTGCTTTCCAAGTTCTCCACTCTTAATTAATTTTTCAGAGTAGACTTCTCTTGGATTCTTATGTGCATTAATTAATGCGTACAAATCTGGCTGCGTGAATTTTGGATCATCCCCCTCATTGTGTCCATGCTTTCTATAACAGACCATATCAATGAACACATCATTGTTGAATTTCTGTCTGTACTCCATCGCAAATTCTACCGCAAACAACATCGCTTCTGGATCATCCCCATTCACATGGAATACGGGTGCTTGTACAATACTGGCAATACTCGTACAATAAGTAGAGGATCGTGCCTCTTCATAAGTAGTTGTAAAACCAATTTGGTTATTAATAACAAAATGGATCGTGCCTCCTGTTTTATATCCATCTAATTGGCTCATTTGTACCGTCTCATACATAATCCCCTGTCCAGCTACTGCCGCATCCCCATGAATCAAAATAGGTAATATCTGATCGTAATCACTTCCATACAAGACATCAGCCTTAGCTCTAGAAAATCCTTCTACAACTGTATTAACAGATTCTAAGTGGGAAGGATTGGGCATTAATTTTAGATCAATCGTATTACCTGAAGGCGTATCAATTTGAGAAGAAAATCCAAGATGGTATTTCACATCTCCATCACCAAAAACAGTATCAGGTAGAGCCGTTCCTTCAAATTCTTTAAAGATCGCTTCATAGGTTTTCCCCATAATATTTGCCAAAACATTTAGTCGACCTCTATGCGCCATACCAATCATAATCTCCTTAACCCCCTCTTTGGCTGCCGCATTAATGATACCATCCAATGCAACGATAGCCGATTCTCCACCTTCTAAGGAGAATCTTTTTTGGCCTACATATTTTGTATGTAAAAATTTCTCAAAAATAACAGCACCATTTAGCTTTTCTAAAATCCGCTTTTTCTTTTCTGCCGTTAGATTATAACTTTGATCTGGATCATGTCGCTCTATCTTTTTTCTAAACCATCTCCTTTTCGCTCTATCCTCAATATGGTGGTATTCAAAACCGATGTTGCCACAATACACTTTCTCTAGATGCGCTATAATTTGTTTTAAAGTCGCATTTTCTAAGCCAGCTTCTTTTCCTACTTGAAAGACTGTATTCAAATCTTTCTCCGTCAAATCAAAATCATCCAAATCAAGATTTGGGTCTTTTTCTTTCCGATTTCTTAGTGGATGGGTATCTGCTGATAAATGTCCTCTGTTCCTGTAAGCCTTAATCAATGCTAATACTTGAAATTCTTTTGCATCAAAACTTTTAGAACCAGTCGATCCATTTAAGGTAGCAGCAGTTCCATTACCGTTTGTCCCAGCAGGAATCCCATTAGATTCGCCCGAATAGTCAAAGCCTTTAAAAAAAGTACGCCAACCCTCTTCTACACTATCAGGATTTTCCTGATATTTTTTATACATCGACTCGATAAAAGTCGGATGAGCATTTGCGATAAAAGAATAATCACTCATTTATAGTAATTTATTATAGTTTTTCAACTAAAAAAACGATCGGATTAGTCAGAAAACTTTGTTTATTTTATTTTTAGATATTGAGGATACTTACGAAATTACAGTCTAGACGTTTAGAAATACGGACAAAAATCGAATAAATTTATTAAGCGATCAATGATAGGAGATTATTCCCGCATTACTTACCTATTTGAAGGTAATAAGGATATTTTTTAAGACTCTTTAATTTTTTCAACGTTACTTAATCATTGTAATTGATTAGCATTTTTATACTCAAAAGGTATTGAAAATAGGAAGATGTGCTAAAAAACCAACTAATATAAGGAAATCTAAACAACTCGATACCCTTTTTTGCTCATTACCTATACTTTTTTTCGGTTTTATATACTCAAAAGTCTTATCTTTGCGCTGCTCTAAAAGAAAGAGCTAACATTGACATAAGAAAGTTCTTTAAAATGGAAAGCTTAATTGCTTATTCAATCCCATTTAGTGGATTAAAAGATGGGTTGCATTTATTTGATTATCAGATAAATAAATCCTTTTTCGAGTGTTTTCCAGAGACATTAATTACAGATGGGGATTTTCAAGTTCATGTAGAACTTGATAAAAAGCCAAATGTTATTAGTCTCTTAATTGATTTTGAAGGTACTATAGATATTACCTGCGACCGTTGTTTGGAAATGATGAAATTACCACTCAATGGTACGAATCAATTATTGTTGAAATATTCCGAAGAGTCAAGAGAGGAAGCAGAGATCGTATATATATCGCGCGACTTGGAAACGATAAATATTGGAAAATATATTTACGAATTCATTTGCTTGGCTATTCCGTTGATCAAAACGCATGATTTAGTACCAGATGAAGAGTGTGACGAATCCATGCGGTCTTTTCTTGAAATCAAAGATAATTCGACACCAGAAGACAATCCGCTCTGGAATCAGTTGAAAGATATTAAACTAAATTGATTAGTTTTAGTATACTAAGACTATCTATTCATAATATTTAAATAATAGAAAGATGGCGCATCCTAAAAGTAGAATCTCAAAACAGCGCAAGCGTAAGCGTAGAACGCACAAGAAGACTGCCATTCCTCAAATAGCTATTTGTAAGACAACAGGCGAACCTCATTTGTACCACCGAGCTTACTGGGTGGAAGGCAATATGTACTATAAAGGACAGGTAGTAATCAAAGCAGATGACTTTGAAGACGAAGCATAATTTTGTTTTCTAAGATTTCTTTTCTCTTTTGGAAATGTTTCTATGCAGTAGCAATGTTCCCAAATGATGTAATAAGAAATAAAGCTCCCTTCCTATGGAATGTGGAGCTTTTTTTATGTACCACGGAATTTATTCCGTACCAGTACCACGGAATTTATTCCGTACCAGTACCACGGAATTTATTCCGTACCAGTACCACGGAATTTATTCCGTATCAGTACCACGGAATTTATTCCGTATCAGTACCACGGAATTTATTCCGTATCAGTACCACGGAATTTGTTCCGTATCAGTACCACGGAATTTGTTCCGTATCAGTACCACGGAATTTGTTCCGTATCAATAATATCAAGTGCAATGCTGTTAGATGTTAATTTATCTACGCTACGCTTGATAGTCTCTCGGAATAAATTCCGTGCTACATTACTAAGTAGTAAGTCAATGGTTATCTGACTAGTTGAGACTTAATAGCCCCTATTAATAAGAAGCTAAACAATAATTATAATAAACTTTTAGCAGACTATTGAACTTAACCGAAAATCGCTCCCCCTTGGGGGTTGGGGGTAATTTCAAGTAAGTGTTTCCTGATCTTTAAAACCCCCAACCCCCAAGGGGGAGCGAAATGGGAAAGGTTCAGAAAATAGGAATAATCTTAATAATCCATAAAGTTTAAATAGCTCTTTCTAAGTCAAATTTATTTAACTAGTCAGATATAACTTGACTTAACACTAAGAACTATTTAAAAACAAATACAATGTCTAAGCAAATCATCGAAACAAACCAAGCGCCTGCACCCGTAGGTCCATATAGCCAAGCAACTACCCATAATGGAACGCTATACGTTTCTGGTCAAATCGCTATTGATCCTGCCACAGGAAATTTAGTAACTACGGATATAGAAGCAGAGACGCATCAAGTAATGAAAAACTTAGGGGCAATCCTTAAGGAAGCAGGAGTTTCTTACGAAAATATTTTAAAATGTTCTGTCTTTGTAGCAGACATGAATATGTATAGCCGTATAAATGCGGTATATGCCGAGTATTTCAATGAAGCGACTGCCCCAGCGAGAGAATTAGTCGAAGTAGCGAACCTACCAAAGTTTGTGAACGTAGAAATTTCTGCGATCGTTGCTTTATAGAGCTGTAGCTTAGACCTCTGGTCTGAGTAGTATTTACTGAAGTGAAGCTACTCACACTACTGGACATTTTAAAGAGCAGAGAATAGAGAGCAGAGAGTAGAGACAGGTTTCGTTTAAAAAATGACGAAACTCCATAGTTTTTTAAACGAAATCTATCTCTGTTCTCGCTTCCCCGCCCGCCTGACGGCAGTCGGGCTGGTCTGCTCTCTATTC
>CAKZUM010000702.1 GCA_937921525.1 uncultured Saprospiraceae bacterium | reverse complement strand
AGACAGAGTCTCCTCTTCCTCCATAAAGAATTCTTTAAGGTCAAAAAAGGAAGATGGTAGAATACTAACATCACGGGTTCCTTTTTGACAAGCCAAGATAGATAGGCATAATATTAAAATAGGTATACTGATTTTTGAATTCATTTTTAAACAACTTCAAAGGCTTGCTTAGAAATTAAGCTATGATTCCGAAGAAAGACAGAAAGGCAATTCTTTTTTACGCATCTAAGAATCTATCTCTCCACTCTACATCAGGTATTATACATTGATCTTGCTGCCCAAAAATTCGATACCGATTTGCTGCAATCCAATTATAGATCCAATCTCTAAAAAATTTAGGTACCAAGTAGAACAAATAAGTGATTTTCATCCAACCACCTAAAGTAACACCTACTCTCATCGCTACATCTGAATACAGGTAAGTCACTCCATCATTAATCAAAACAACTGTTTTAAGACTGTTCTCTAAATTATGCTTTCTTAATAGGTGCTGCCCAATAGACGATTGAAGCGAGGCAAAAACAAATTGCTTTTCCTTGTCATGACGCAATACAAATTGAACAAAGCTATCACATAAATTACAAACCCCATCAAATAAGATGATTTGTTTATTCAACGGAACTAGTTCATTTAAATCTGTATTTCTCATGCTTTAGAAGGTCCTTTCTTTTTAGTCAAATAGACCTTACCCTGTCTATACTTAGCAAATATAGGATCATTTTTTTCTTGCCAATAACCTTCAATCGTATCTGGATTAAAAGCACTTCGTCTATATATTAGCTGATACTTTCTTATATGTTTTTCTTTATTCGGCTCGTTCGCTGGATACAACACATCATAATTAAATAGTCGCATTGATCGATCCTGAAAATAACGCCCAGATAGATTCATAGATACGGCTGTTTTTTCATCGTAATAAATGTAGGAAGTGCCTACTATTTCTTTACCTTTTTTACGTAAGGTTAACTCAAATTTATAAGTCGTGACTGGCCCTGGCCGCTCCAAGGTTATTGTACCTTCCCAAGTTCCTTCCACCCCTGTTTGAGCAAAAAAAGTACACGGGAATAAAAGTAAAAGAAAAGAGAATACTTTGTAAGTTATACAAACGCTATCCACCATTGATATAAATAGTTAAATAATCATTGGGAAAAATGGCTCGATTAGTCTTTATCGGAAGTAGATTTAAAAAAGAAGTGGATGTATTACTAAAAGCAAGCTATCGAAATTAATCGATAACTTGCTAACAATAGAGAGAATCATTAAAGGCATACGCAAAATAAACTTTTTTTTCTATTGCAGCAACAAGGTAAACAAAAAGTCGATTTTATAATTTCAACTTTTCGTTCGCCCTAATTATTAAATCAATATAGTGTAAAACAATTCAGGGGTATTTTTCTAAAATTGATCGGACCACTAGAAGTGGAATGTCGTCAACTTAAGAAAATAATGCAGCTTATTATGGCGCGATTCAACGCGGAGCTACTTCGTAGCCACACGGATAACACGGATTTTTGTAGGTCGTGAGTGATGTTGACAGTTCTGGTATATCACGCTCTCGACCTACTGAACACGTCTATACAGGCGACCTATAAAATCCGTGACATCCGCGTTGAATTACGCGTAATTTAGCCATCTAATCCTTAAGTTGACGACATTCCACTAGAAGTGATCCGATGAATATAATTTGCTGCCCCAACTTTGTTTTACACTCAAATCAATAAGTATTTTAGCTACATCATGCTTTTTCAGCTAACTCCATCCAACGTAATTCTTTCAATTCTAATTCTTCTTGTAATGCACCTAATTCATTAGAATATTTTTCAATGTCCTCAGGCGTTAAGCTTACATCATTAAATTTATCTGTCAAAGCTATTTTCTTCTCTTCTAGCTTTTCGATTTGTTTTTCCAACCTCTTAAATTCCTTTCGTTGTTCGTAGTCTAAGCCTGGGGTTAATTCTTGTTGGTATTGGTGTTTTACTTTGTCAGTAGGTTTCTTTTCCTTAGTTGATTCTATTCTTTTCCGTTCTCTTTCTTCTTCCTTTTGAAGGGTTCTATATTCATTATACGTACCATTAAAGTCTCGGACAACTCCATTTCCTTCAAATACAAACAAATGCTCTACCACCTTATCCATAAAATATCGATCATGCGTAACGATCATGATACAGCCTGGATACTCCATTAAAAAATCTTCTAAAATATTTAAGGTCAATATATCTAAATCATTGGTAGGCTCATCTAAGATTAAAAAATTAGGATTTTCCATTAATACAGAGAGCAAGTATAAACGTCGCCGCTCTCCCCCACTCAACTGAGAAATATAAACTTGTTGTTGTTTTCTATCAAATAGAAAGCGTTCTAATAATTGAATGGCTGTTAATTTATACCCTTTATCTAGCGGAATATACTCCGCTATATCTCGAATATAATCTATAACTCTCGTGTCTTTTTCTAGTTGTATTCCCTCTTGAGTATAGTAGCCAAATACCGTATTCCCTCCTACCACCACCTTTCCAGCATCTGGTCTAATATTTTTTGTTAGCAAATTAATAAAAGTAGATTTACCCACTCCATTAGGGCCAACGATCCCTACCCGTTCTTTAGCTCTGAACTTATAATCAAAATCTTCTACAATTTTTAAATCTCCAAAGCTTTTACTGATATATTGGGCCTCTAAAATTGTTTTACCCAATCGTTGTCCTTTAATATCTATTTGAATCTTTGATTTATCAATCTTTTGAGTCGCTTTCTCTTTTATTTCATGAAATTTGTCAACTCTAGATTTGGATTTAGTACCTCTGGCCTTTGGCATTCTTCGAACCCATTCCAATTCTCGCTTCATTAATTTTTTAGTCCGATCTAAAGTAGATTCTTGAACTTCTTCTCTGGAAGTTTTTTTAATTAAAAAATCGGAATAGCTCCCTTTGTACCGATATAGAACCCCACCATCTAATTCCAAAATATGATTACAGACTCGTTCCAAGAAATAACGATCATGCGTAACCATCAAAATAGTCAATTTACCTTGTTGTAGATATTCTTCCAACCATTCAATCATTTCTAAGTCCAAATGGTTAGTAGGCTCATCAAGGATCAAAAACTCTGGATCATCAATCAGCAATTTAGCTAATGCCAATCGTTTTTTTTGCCCACCAGAAAGATTATCCACTTTTTTCTGTAGGTCTCGAATATTGAATTTATAGAGTATTTCTTTTATAGAAGCCTCAAAATCCCATGCCTTTAAATCATCCATTTTTGTAATAGCGGCTTGAGAGAGTTCAGGACGGTCTTGCCAAATCATTGCCTCTTCATATTCTTTGATCGCTTGAATCATTGGATTATCCGAATTAAAGACGGCATCCATAATACTAATCCCTTCATCAAATTCAGGTGCCTGTACCAAATAGCCAATTCGAATATCTTTAGAAATCCAAATATTTTTATTCTCGCCTTCTGCGGGTTCTACTCCAGCAATTACCTTTAATAAGGTCGATTTACCAGCACCATTTTTAGCGACAATAGCAATCTTTTCTCCTTTATTTACCTGAAAAGAAATATTATCAAAAAGTACTTTCTCTCCATAAGTCTTACTAATGGATTCTAAATTTAAATAATTCACGTTTTACTATTTTGGTTCTTTGACAAAGCCCGTGAACGTGTGTCAAGTAAAAAGAAAAATCAACGCTTCCTTTGGTCGCTTTTGCTTCTCCTTTTTACTTGACCACGGGATTTGTCAAAGAACGACTATTTTTTATGGAGTACTTCTTAAATCAAATATCAGAGGCCCACCGAATACTCACATAATATGGTAAGTAACGACGAAATAATAAATCCGTCATTTCGACGAGATTATTTTGGTCTTAATTTTCTTTAAAAAATTAGTGCATAGTAGTGCTACGGACTCATTTTTTTAAGGAAAGTAAGGGCAAAAGAAGCCGTCCAAATGGTGGAGTTATTGTTTTGCCGTTACTTGAGTAGAAGAAAGGCTTTCAAAACAAATTCAAATTTAAAGGAAATTCTGCGGAAGGTAAGGAAAAGAGTAGACACAAAATAAAAATAGGAGGCATCTTTAAATATAAAGATGACTCCTATTTTACTGATACAAAATATATCAGAATTAAGTGCATAAATAAATTAAATCCCTTGATTGACCTTGAAAGTCTAGTTCATGCACTTAACAGAAGGGAAGAAAATTAAACCTCTGCCACTACAGCAGGCTTTGGCTTTGCTTTTCTTCTAACTCTTCTTTTAGTAGATTCTAAATAAGCACTCGCACCAGGTTGCTGAAGGTAATTATACATAATTTCCTTAGCTCTGAATAATTGTGCTTTGACAGTTCCTAAAGGAATGTCTAACTCTTTAGCAATCTCATCGTAACTAAGCTCTTCAAAGAAGCGAAGCTCGATCATCAGGCGATATTTCAAATTCAGCTTTTGAAGAATTTCCTGCATTAGCTCTACTCTTTGCGCCCGAATAAACTTTTCTTCAGGATCAAGAATACTAGCTTTAAGATTACTAGAATAATCGTGATCGCCATCCGGTTCAATAGGATCATCTATAGATAATAGATGTAATCTTTTTTTACGAATGTAGTCGATACAATTATTAATGGCTATTTTAAATAGCCAAGTACTAAAGGCATAGCGCGGCGTATAACTTGGTAATTTGTTAAAAGCTTTTCCGAAGGCTTCAAGTGTCAAGTCGTCCGCATCTTCCCGATTGCTCACCATCTTATACATCATGTGATAGATGGAATTGCGATACCGGTCCATTAATTTTGCGTATGCTCTTTGGTCGCCGTCAATGGCGCTCAAGACTAGGCGATAATCAGCCTGAGCCTGAGGGGATAAATTTGTTGTTGTAACTTCCATGCTTGAGTTTTACCTATTAACATAATGGATGCAAAAATTTAATTAAAAAAGACAACAACCTCTCATTCCTTTAATGTGTTAATTCTCCGGAATAAAAATTAAACCATTCGTGGAAAGAATCGGTTTTGCCAATAACTAAAATTGGTGTAATAGTCTCAAATTTGAGATCCATCTATAATAGTATCCATTCTGGAATGTGCACAGAATGGCTCATAAATAATTGAGCGTAATACACTTTTGTATTACATATATAATATTACAAAATCTATGCTAGAAACGCAAAAATAGATATATTTTTCAAATATGAAAAATTTAAATATAAAATATAGCCAAAACTTCTAATATGATGTGTTTTAAATCATCATTTTATGCTGCCACATTTCAATTTAGTGGTAACTATTTTTGTCGTAAAATGGCGAATTCTGAAAAAGGTGTGACTTTCGATGAAGTACTAACTTCAGAAAAGAAGTTATTAAAGAAGATCAAGAGACAAAAAGGCATAATTAATAGCATCTAAAAGATGCCAATCAATTAGTATAGATGTGTTATTGTAGGAGCCAAATTGTTCTGAAATTTACACTAAAATGGATTAATACTCATGGGATATTATAACTAAACAATAAAGATCAATAGATCTCTATTTCATGTACATGAATTATCAATCACTTGATTTAAGCTATATATAAAAGCTAAATCATTGATGTAATCTTTAATAATGTCTGCCAAGTTGTTGAAAAAATATAGGAATAAATAGTATAGTATAGATTTTTGTTTACTTGATAAAAACAAGATAATGTTCTAGTCATTTCTAAACTATACTTTCCTAATTATCCGTAAGTTATGTCATTTTAATGGAATAAACAACAGCTTCAATTTTCTTAAATCTGTTCAGGTACACTAGATGTTGCATTATTTAAATAAACGGTCGTGTTCTGTTAGAATTCGGGATATGGAGATATGTTAATATTTTTGCATTTTTTAGGAAACATTTTTTTTTCAAAAAAAGGGAGGTTCTTATAAATGAATTAGGGCAAACGAAAAGTCAAAATACCCCTGAATTGTTTTACACTCAAATGAATTAAAGTCTTGTTAAGATTAGGATTTTTTGAATTAAAGATCCCATATTGTACGTCCAATAGAAAAGAAATTATAGGTAGTATGAGTTAATTGATTTATGCTCATTGACTACCTCTATAGACTCCAAATTTAAAAACACATCAATAATGAACTTATTAAGATCTATTTTACTTTGTTCTTTCTGTCTTTTCCTTTTTACGGCTACTGCCCAAGATAAAGCATTACCTGATGTCAATGTAAAAACTTTAGAAGGAAAGACAGTCAACATGCAGGAGTTTGGGAAGTCTGGTAAAATTACAGTTATCAGTTTTTGGGCTACTTGGTGTGCACCTTGTAAGAAGGAACTAGATGCTATTGCTGATGTCTATTCGGATTGGCAAGATGATTACGATATGGAATTAGTAGCCGTATCTATTGATACAAGAAGAGCAGCAGCCACTATTCCTGCTCTTGTGGCATCTAAAGGTTGGGAATATACGGTACTTAGTGGTAATCCTACCGCCTTGCAAACTGCCTTTAACTTTCAGACAATTCCCCAAACTTTTTTGGTAAATCAAGAAGGTAAAATTATCTATCATCACAACGGGTATGTTCCTGGCGATGAGTACGAACTTGAAGATAAAATAAAAGCACTTGTAGAGAAGTGATAAAAAACAAGTTTAACAACTGTAAAAAAAAATAGGTCATGAGTTTACACCCATGACCTATTTTTTTTTTAATAACTCCATTCTATTTCATTCGACTCTTAACAAAATTTAGTAACTCATCATGTGCTTCCATTAAATGCCCACCAGCTCCACAAAGCTGATTAAAATTAGAAACAATCGATTGCAACTCAACAGGGACATCACTTATATTTTTTAGTTGGTACTGATGACACACCTTTAGACTTTGCATCACCGTCCGTAACTCTTCTGCCTGTTTGATAAACTGATCTAATTTTGTTTTATCCTCCGCTTTTAATTCATATTTATAATTCTCTTTTGCCGTTTTTAGGGCTACAGGACAGTGAAGGTCCACACTAATGAGATCGTTCATTGGAACTTTATAGAAGTGGGCCAGATTTAATAAATTACAAATCTTAGGCTCTGCTGTGCCTTTCTCATAGGATGCAATATTTCCTCTATTCAATCCTAATCTATTAGCCAATTCTTCCTGACTCAAAGACAATTGCTTACGCAAATGGCGAATATTAGAAGCCAAACTAGATAAAGTCATCTTCTTTGTTATTTTCTGATCGTGAGTTATTAGACTTGTTCACAAATAACAAGTCTATTTAGATAATTACTGAGATATATATCCAACCATAAATTCAGTTAGTAACGAAGAGATAATAAATGTACGTTCTTGGGTAGCTTATTTTTTTCTTAGTTTTCTCTTGAAAGCGGGAGTATTGTTGATACTATGACCGATTTCAAGAGGAAAATAAGGGAAAAAGAAGCAGCCAAGAGCGTATAGTTATTATTTCGTCGTTACTACCATAGTTTTTGACTAATTAACTAGAAAAAACTAAAATAAGTTTCTTTCTTGTAATGTATAAAAAGTACTAGAATTGGACAAGTTTATCTACACCACAGAAGTAGTTGACAATTTTACCACATAGATACATAGGTCACATAGCGTGACGTGTACCTATGTGATCTATGTACCTATGTGGTAAAAACAACCCTAGCTATGTCATTTTAATTTTTCCAACTACTTCACTCCTAAATTTGTGGTATAACTATTATCAACTACGTTGATAAACTTGTCTAGAATTGAAACTATTTTTTTTTAAAACAAAAGGAACAAAACTTGTGGTATTCTTTTTGTTATAGTATTTTTGTCTAAAATTTTGCAAAGATACTATTTGATATTCAAAATATAAGTGTACCTTTGCCGAAGTTAGTTAAATCAAGCCTCCAAGTTTTTTACTCAAACCTTATATACTTCGGGGTATCTCTTTAAGCTAGATTCCAGCTCTTTTCCCACGACCAAGTTATGTACTTTCACTCTTTGGGATTTAGTTTCAAGTTTTAATTTTATTGATTTTACTTTATAAAATTCATACATTATATCTGTTGTATGGATATTATAAAAATAAGCTTCTGTTCTTTTGGACGGCTTATTTTGAGGTAATTAGGAAACTTTCCTTTGCATTCGTGCAAAACAATTCCCGATATACTTATCTTACTCCTTTGATATAAAAATATAGATATTCTAGAGACTAACACTACAATACTCATTCAAAACAATTTACTTACAGTTGTATACTTTCACAATTTACTCTTTACAGTAACACTATAATTATGTACGATATACTCCAGTTAAATGATATGCTGGTTCCTGAGTTGAAAGAACTTGCCGACAAGATGAGCCTCAAAGGCTATAAAAGACTCAATAAACAAGAATTAATTTATAAGATACTAGATGGGCAAGCACTTCTTAATGGAGACAATCCTTCTACCAAAGTAGCTTCTAAAAATGGGGAAGAAGAAACAGATGTTTCTACAATAGAAGATTCGGAAGATATCTCCAGTAGAGATTCTTTTGACGAGGAAGATGCAGATGATTACGTGGAGGAGGATTACGAAGAAGACAAAGATGATTCTCGTGATAGAGGAGACTCTAGAGATAGAGATGACAGAAGAGATTCTCGTGATAGAGACGACAGAAGAGATTCTCGTGATAGAGACGACAGAAGAGATTCTCGTGATAGAGATGACAGAAGAGATTCTCGTGATAGAGACGATAGAAGAGATTCTCGTGATAGAGACGATAGAAGAGATTCTAGAGATAGAGGGGATAGAAGAGATTCTCGTGATAGAGGAGGAGACAGAAGAGATTCTAGAGATAGAGGAGACAGAAGAGATTCTCGTGATAGAGGGGATTCTAGAGGAAGAAGAAGAGATACTCGATCGGATTCTAGAGATATGGAAAGAAATACAGAGCCAGATACTAATCGTTTCAACATAGAACTAGATGGTATTATTGAGGGGGAGGGTATTTTAGAAATGATGCCAGATGGATATGGCTTTTTAAGATCTTCCGACTATAATTACTTGACTTCTCCAGATGATATTTACGTTTCTCCATCCCAAATAAAATTATTTGGACTTCGGACAGGAGATACTGTAAGAGGTGCGATTCGCCCTCCAAAAGAAGGGGAAAAGTACTTTGCTTTATTAAGAGTATCAAGAATTAATGGTTTAGAGCCTCACGATATTAGAGATCGAGTCCCTTTCGATTATTTAACGCCACTATTCCCAACAGAAAAGTTTAATCTTACTTCCTCTTCTTCTGGTAAGGATATGGGACCAAGAATGATTGATCTTTTTACGCCGATCGGGAAAGGACAGCGTGGATTGATTGTGGCTCAACCAAAAACAGGTAAGACATTTTTGTTAAAAGATGTTGCTAACGCCATTGGTAAGAATCATCCAGAAACATATATGATTATCTTACTAGTCGATGAACGACCGGAAGAGGTAACAGATATGAGACGAAATGTAAATGCAGAAGTAGTTGCATCTACATTTGATGAGCCAGCAGATAATCACGTTAGAGTGGCAGGGATTGTATTAGAGAAGGCGAAAAGATTAGTAGAGTGTGGCCATGATGTAATTATCCTTTTGGATTCTATAACAAGATTGGCTAGAGCCTATAACACAGTAGCTCCTGCTAGTGGAAAGGTATTATCTGGTGGTGTGGAAGCGAATGCCTTACACAAGCCTAAAAAATTCTTTGGTGCAGCACGTAATATAGAGCATGGCGGGTCTTTAACGATCTTAGCAACTGCTTTAATTGATACAGGATCTAAGATGGATAGTGTGATCTTTGAAGAATTCAAAGGTACTGGTAATATGGAATTACAACTAGACCGTTCTTTAGCGAATAAGCGGATGTATCCTGCTATTGATTTGACCAAATCTAGTACAAGACGAGAAGATTTATTATTAGATAAAGATACTTTACAGCGTATGTTTATCTTAAGAAATCATTTGTCTGATATGAAGCCAGATGAGGCGATGCTTTTCTTGAGAAAGCAAATGAATGGGACAACTAGTAACGATGAATTTTTACAGACAATGAATCGTTAATTTCGATTTTATATAAAACTCTACTAAAAAAGGGGAAGCAAAATTTGCTTCCCCTTTTTTATGGACTGGAATTGTTCAATAGACTTGTTACCCTTCAATAAACAACTATCTAAAAGCCCACAAATAAGCCAATACCCCGACCTCTAAGCGCAGCATATTAGTAGTAGATTCCTGCAAATCAAAAGCATCCAAGGTATCCCCAACAATCGTAAAATTATTCAATTTAGAATAGTAAGAAGCATTTGTTCCTCTTAGGTAGGAAGCCCTAATATCAAGCATAAAATGCCAATCTTCATCTAATGGAATCAAAGCACCAATAGCCCCGCCATAACTAAAAGCAGTACTCTTTCCATCCACAAATCGTTCTAATACTTCATTGCCTCCCTCCGCCTCTTCATCTACTAATTTGGTAACTGTAAAGAAATGATTAATACCAATTTTTCCCTGTACATATAGCTGAAACTCTTTTTTCATCAAGGGTTCATACTGAATCAGTAGATGATTATCCCACAAACTAGAATTAGTTTTCCAGTCTAAAGTAAAGCCATCACTATCTACAAACTCAAGAGTCTCATTTCCATAATTGGCAATATTAGAAGCGAAACCAGCATAGAATTGGGTTTGTTTTATA
>CAKZUM010000701.1 GCA_937921525.1 uncultured Saprospiraceae bacterium | reverse complement strand
CATTCTTGACTAGTTCTTTTTCCTTCTGAGAATACTTTGAAAATCCTTACGTAGCTAGGCTATGTGCGGTTTTCAAAGCATCCTCAGAAGAAAAAATTACTGCCTCAAGAACGCACATTTATTTCCACCGCATTCCTTATGAATTAATGTATATTTTGCCTACGTTTACTAAACTTCAAAAGTTTAGTAAACGTTCGCTAAAAAACGAAAGTATCACAAGATAAAGCATTATGATTCAACACCTTCTAAAACTAAGAAAGACACAAGCATTAATATCTTACCAAAATATAAAAGACTGGTCTTTAGATTATTATCAATCAAAAGGAGTTAAAGAACCTATTGATAGAGCGATCGTAGGAGGTTTTCAATGCCAGCAGTTCAGCTTCGCATTTATGGCAGGGTATCAAGCCGCATTAGAAAAAATGTTTCCATCCATTGCGCCTAATGAGTTCAAAGCTTTATGTGTAAGTGAAGAAAAAGGTGGGCATCCAAAGGCCATTCAAACCGTCTTGCAAGATAATCAGATTACTGGGGTGAAAACATATGTGACGGCAGGCACAGAAGCAGATCATTTATTGGTATTATGCAGAACGGATGAAATAATTAATGATCGTCCAGTCCTTAAAATTGTCCATGTTCCTCGACAGGCAGCAGGTGTAGAATTGACCAATTTTGAGTTACCTTTTATGAAGGATGTCAAACATGGTAAACTGAATTTAAAGGCAATAAAAATTGAAGAGAGTCAAATCTTGAAAGGGGATGGCTATAGTGACTATACCAAACCATTTAGAACACTAGAAGATATATGTGTAAGTGCTGCCTATCAAGCGATGTTACTAAGGCAAGCTATTGATAATAATTGGGACGACCATCTAAGAGATCAATTGTTATTAAATATTTATACCTTAAAAAATCTACTGAAACTACCACCAACAGATCAAGAAACGCATTTGCTTTTATCTGCTGCAGATTATAGTTTCAAAAATTTATTACCTACTATTGAAGAGCATATTACTAATCATAGCTATATACATTTTAAAACGGATTGGGAAGGAAATAAAAAGGTGATTTCTTTGGGTAAAAAAATTAAAGATATAAGATTGTCGAAAGCTAGGAGTGCTATATTTCTGAATGACTAATATAGGTAATTACACTACTAGACATTTTTAGAATAGAGAGCAGAGAAGCGAGAACAGAGATAGATTTCGATTGAAAAACTATGAAATTTCGTCGTTTTCTGCCTGTGTTCCTTTGAAGGCAGGTTTAAACGCAATCTGTCTCTGTTCTCTACTCTCTGCTCTTTAAAATGTCCAGTAGTGTAATAGGTAATTAAGAATGCTGTCTAAGTGCAGTCTTCTCAAATTATTAGTATAGACTATAGTTTTCCTAGAACTTTCCGTTTTGATTTTTCCATTCTGATTTTGCAGGAATATTTTCAATCACATCCCAATGCTCCACAATTTTTCCATTTTCTAAACGGAATAAATCATAATAAGCCACATGGTCACCTGCACCAAACTTTCCTTCACTTATAGTCAATACAAAATTACCTTCTCCTAGTACTTTATGTAAAGTATCATACTGAAGCACTAAATTATTTTCCGCAAAATATTGTAAAGCCGCTCCCAATCCATCCAGACCGTCAGCAATACCAGAATTATGCTGATGATATTTTTCAGTACTTACATAGTCGGTGATTTTTTCTGCTTTTCCATCTATTAATACATCTGTAACAAATCCTTTAATGATAGCTTTGTTGGCTGCTGTTTTTTCCTTATGGGTGATGTCCGATGGACCATCAAGTTGTGTTCTGCCACTTGGATTAGGAGGGGTTATTGCTGCCAAATTGTCCCAATGTTCTACAATTTTTCCATCTTCAAAACGGAAAACATCGAAACCTACTTTAGGGCCAAAAAAATCATACTCACTATGGGTGAATACGTAATTACCATCTTCAAAAGCTCTTACGACATTCGCTTTAAATCCTTGTGGTGGAGCATTTTTTATTACTTCCCCAAAACCTGCTAATCCATCACCGACCCCTAAGTTGTGTTGGATGTATTTTTCTGGATTAATGTAGGAAATAGGTGTTTGATCTCCTGTGCTTAAACTGCTTAATAAGGCTACGACTTTCTCTTTGTTAGTCAATTCCATTTTATTGTCTTTTTTTATAGGTAAATTTGAATTTTTAGTGGTACTACTACAGCCAATAAAAAGAGAAACTACTAGTAGTATAATAATGACATTTGCTAACTTCATAACTAATTTTTGAAATAAATAATTAGGGCAAAGTTAGGCGGAGGGCTAGTTTGGCAAAAAGGTGAAAAAATGCTTTTAGACTGTAGAAATGGGAAAGTGATCGAGAAGAAGGAACTCAATACTATTTAGACCACTAGTCATATAATAGCGCGGAAGGGAAAGGCTAAGAGGATTTATTTTTAAGCATAAGCTTTTCGAAAACTTTCAGGAGAGCTGTTTGTATATTTTTTAAAATACTTATACATATTGGATGGCTCGTGAAATCCAGCAGTATACGCGATTTCGGTAATAGATAGGGAAGTATTAATCAAGAGCCTTTTTAGTTGGATAATAACTATTTCATCGATAACTGTTTTGGCCGATTTGTCAACAATAGCCCTACAAACATTATTTAAAGTTTTAGAAGTACAAGCCATTATTTTTGCGTAATCGAGTACTTTTTTTGTCTTAAAACACTTGTCTTCAACTAGTTTTTGGAAGCTAAGAAATTCTTCAAGATATTTTTTATCTATAGAGGTATTGCCATTTCTATTCTTAGCTCTAAATAATTTATTCAATAATATATGCAATGCACTACGGATAATACTCATTGAAAATTCATCTCCACGTTCCAAATATTCTACTTTGATTATGCTAATTAAGGCTTCAAGTTCTTTAAATTCTTGCTCTTTCATCTCCAATTTAGGAGAAGCCAAAAAATCATTAAAAACTTGAAATGATTTATGAACTTCTACTTTGTCATAATGACTTGCTAAAAAATCTTCCGTAAATATTAATAAATATCCTTTAGCAGATGGGCTGTGAAAAAATTTATGAACTTGATCTTTTCTAATAGTGAATAAGGTTCTTTTGCTATACTTGTAATCTGTAAAATCAATGGTATGATAACCTTGCCCTTGTGTAACAATTAGTAGATTAAAGAATTCTAGTTTATGCAGGTCGGTTATTTGGTGGTCTAAATCTCTTGATAGAAGTTCTTTTAAATCTAAGAAATCGAAACTAGAATTTGGTCTAGTCTGATTTTTAAATTTTATATTCTTGATATTTTTCATACTAGTATACGCTCTTGTAGATTTCTTATATATTAGGTGGTGTAGTTGTTCCTTTCTCAGAAATCATTTTATCATTCATTTCAAAAGCGACTAATATTTTCATTGCTTCAAAATTTTCTGGCGTAACGATAATGGGCTTACCATAAATTACCTTAAAAGTAGAAAATAAAGGAGGATAACGTTTTTTATCCCAAGTGTTCATTCGCCAATTTCCTGCTACTTCAAAACTCATAGGGATAATAGGCGTTCCTGTTTTTAAACTCATCACTAAGACCCCATTCTTTAATTCTTTGATAGGTCCATTAGGTCCATCAGGGGAAAGAAAAGTAGACCATCCTTCCGTTAATCTTTGCACTACAAGAGCTAAGGCTTTTTGTCCATCATGTCCAGAAGCACCATACGCTAGTTCTTTAACACCAATTAATTTTTTCATGATGTGGATTGGGTGCATATACCATAATGGAAAAGTCAACCAGATATTAGGTTTTTTGAATCGAGGATGTGCAATGAAGTAGAGTGGCAAATTCTCATGCCACAAGGAAAAGATGTGATTTGGGACACTATCTACATGCTCCGTTCCAATATATTCTATTCGACATAAACTTCTAAAAATAAAGTTATGAATACAGTAAAGAAAAGCGGCTCCCCAGCCAAATAGCTGAAAGAAGGGTTGTAAGTAAAATGGAATATTATGAACGGTGTATTTTGACAATGATTGTTATTTATTTTGATGGTAGACTTTCCAAGTTTTTAAAACTTGGAAAGTCTTAGTTTAACTTTACAAGCCCATAGACTTGCCAATAATTTCTCGCATGATTTCATTCGTGCCACCAAAGATTCGACTAATTCTAGCACCTGCATACATTTTAGCAATCGGGTATTCCCACATATAGCCTGCACCGCCATGCAATTGCAAACAATCATCGACTATCTTTCCATGCATTTCTGTACACCAGTATTTAGCCATGGCAGCTTTTTCATTAGAGAGCTTGCCTTCATTCAACTCTAAAATACATTCATCAACAAAAGATCTAGCAATAGTAATTTCTGTTTGTGCCTCTGCTAATTTGAAACGAGAATTTTGGAATTTTCCAATCGGTTTTCCAAAAGCTTTTCTTTCCTTAACAAAGGTCAAAGTATCTTCTAATGCCTGCTCCGCGCCAGCCACTGCGCCTACTGCAATAGAGAGTCGCTCTTGTGGCAGATTGTGCATTAGATAATAAAACCCACGACCTTCCTCTCCCAATACATTTTCTACAGGTACTTTGACATCTCTAAAAAATAGCTCTGCTGTATCTTGTGCTTTCATACCAATCTTAGCTAAATTTTTCCCTCTTTCAAATCCTTCCATTCCTCTTTCCACTAGTAATAAAGTCATCCCTTTATGTCCTGCTTCTGGATCAGTTTTAGCAACTACGACTACTAAATCACTTAAGATACCATTGGTGATATAAGTCTTAGCTCCATTCAAAATATAATGATCTCCATTTTTAACAGCAGTAGTCCTAGTGCCTACCAAGTCACTTCCAGCATCTGGCTCTGTCATAGCAATAGCGGTAATAATTTCTCCTGAAACAATTCCAGCTAACCACTTATCTTTTTGCGCTTTGGTAAAGTACGTTTCAAAATATGGAGCCATCACATCATTCTGTAACACGAATCCAGGACCACCCACACCGAGCTTAATCATTGCCTCTGTTACAATGGAATTGTATCGAAAATCTTTAATTCCCATTCCGCCATATTCTTCGGGCATATCCATACAAAGCATGCCCATAGCCCCTGCTTTTTTCCAGATGTCTCTATCTACAATACCATCTTTTTCCCACTTTTCTGCGTGCGGTACGGCTTCTTTTTTTAAGAAATTCTCAACCGCTTCTTTGAACATTTTATGTTCTTCCGTCAAAATTTTGTCTTGCATATGACTGCTTTTTTTTTGTGTGTAAAATTCAATTTTCTTCAATAATAAGTGCTGCCAAATCCACCAATGCTTTAGCAGATACGCCAAACATTTTCATCCGCTCATCTGTCGTCTGTCCATCGACATATCGTTTGTACAATTGTTGCGCAATCACCGCTCCTTTCCAATAAGCAAAGACTTCATACCAAGGCAATCGACTTATATCAAAAGAAGTATATTCTTGATACTTATCAATCAAAAACTGCTTCGGTGGAAAGTCTCCATGTAAGGTGACAGGCAAGTTTGGATATTTGGTCCGATCAATTCGATTATCTGGCCAATAGCTAAGGGTAGAGGCAAAATCAATTAAAGGGTCGCCCAAGGTACACATATCCCAATCAAAAATGGCTGTTACCAAATCAGGATTATCCGGCTGAAACTGACAATTGTCAGGCTTGATGTCATTATGAATAATAGACACGGTTTGTGTAATTGGCATATCTGATTGAAGCCAAGACAAAATATTATCCATTGCCTTATTTTCTTCTGTCTTGGACATCTCCCAACGCTTAGACCAACCACCTAACTGACGCTCTAAAAAACCTAGGGGCCGTCCTAAATTACTCAAATCTGCTTTTTCATAATCTACCAAATGAAGTTCCGACTGTGCTCGAATCATCGCATCAGCAATACGGGTTGCTGCGTTATCCATTTCCTTAAAACAGTCTAATAATTTGTATCTGACAATCACGCCTCGCTTCCGTTCAATCACTACAAATTTTGCACCTATTACAGAATCATCTTCACAAAGATGATAAGCTCGTGGGGCAGGGGAGAAGTGCTTGTAGAGTTTTGACAATACTTTGTACTCCCGTTTCATATCATGCGCCCCAGGTGCTATCTTTCCAAAGGGCGGTCGGCGTAGCACCAATTCCGTATCTTCGAAGGTCAATAAATAGGTCAGATTGGCATGTCCTCCATGAAATTGGGCTACCTTCATTTTACCTTTTAATTCTGGTAATTGTGCTTGTAAATAATCTTTTAATTTGTTCCAATCTAAGGCTTCGCCTTTTCGTATTTCTTTTGCGGAATCCATTAATTTATTTTATAAATAACTATCTTTAGGAATGGTACATTTATTATTGAACCATTTCTTATCTAGCTAACAACTCCCCAATCCCTAAGTACTTCCTCCGTATCTTCCCCCGCAGCACGCGAGCCAAATTGTACCTCACTTTCTGTACGACTAAACTTTGGTGCAGGAGCAGGCTGTGTCATACCATCTACATCAATATATGCTTTTCTAGCAACATTGTGTGGATGTTGTTGTGCCTCTATAAAATCTAAAACAGGAGCAAAGCAAACATCCGTACCTTCCATAATGTCACACCACTCATCTCTAGTTTTTGTTTTAAAAACTTCCACTAATTTTTCTTTCATTGTAGGCCATGCCTTTTGATTCATTTGAGCACCAAAAGTGTCTTTATCCAAATTGGCTTTCTCAAGAAGCAAAGCATAAAACTGTGGTTCAATCGACCCAATAGAAACATACTTACCATCTTGTGTTTCATAGGTATCATAAAAGTGCGCGGCAGAGTCTAATAAATTTACCCCTCTCTTTGGAGACCACATTCCCATTGCATGTAAAGAATTAAACATTGCCATCAAATTAGCTGATCCTTCCGTCATGGCTGCATCGACCACTTGACCTTTACCAGAAGTCTTACATTCTAATAAAGCCGCTAAAATACCCATGACTAAAAACATCGTTCCACCTCCATAGTCGCCTACTAAATTTAATGGCGGTACGGGATTTTCATGTTTTCTCCCCATAGCATATAATGCACCCGACAAGGAGATATAATTAATATCATGACCAGCCGCTTTCGCCAATGGTCCTGTTTGCCCCCAACCTGTCATCCGTCCATATATTAATTTAGGATTTTTGGCTAGGCATTCCTCTGGCCCGATTCCCAAACGTTCCATCACCCCTGGTCGGAAACCCTCAAAAAGGACATCTGCTTTTTCTATTAACTGCATTAACGTAGCGATCCCTTCCTCACTTTTCAGATTGATCGCAATTGAACGTTTGCCCCTGCGACTACAGTCGGGCAATCTATTCTTATGTTTATCCACTCTACGCTCCACAGAGATTACCTCTGCGCCCATATCTGCTAACAACATTCCTGCAAATGGTCCAGGGCCTATGCCTGCCATTTCAATCACTTTAATTCCTTTTAACGGTCCCATTATTTAATTTTTTGTATTTTATTTATACTTTAAACATGATAGGAAATTAGTATTGTCGACGTCTAATGGTCAACATCTAAGCGGGATGGCTAGTCCAAAAACTGTTTGAGCATGAGGAAGTATACTTCCGAACCGTTTACGGGTGGGCTTGCCAGTTTTTTTGGACTAGAATTTTTGGTTCTTTTTTTTCGATGAAAAAAGAACGTACACCTAGTTACGCTATTTTATCCTGATTAAAGAAAAGTTCTTATTCATTGGTTTTGCAGAATAGATCAAAAGTAATTTTTTCAATTGCAAATACTAAGTATTGAGCGATCTTTTTTTATATTTAGGTTTAATCAACAGAAAGTGTAAAGCCAAAGCCACCACTGTCAGAATTAGGATTTATAAGATTTTAAGATTAATAGGATTTTTGATGCTGCCACTGTTTAAAATCTTACTCCATCTAAAATCCCATGAATCCTAATTCTTACAATTATGTGGTATTGAGAACTAACATAAATTAGTTATACTCTATTGATGGCTGGTTGCGTCTCGACCGTCTGCCGTCAATCGTAGACCTTAATAATCTGTGAATCCGTGGTAAAAATTCCACAGAGAATAATTTCAATCACACTAGTAATCTTGTCAAATCATCTAATCCTAAACATATGAGCTTCAATATCGCCATGCTACTACGAGAAAGTACTCGCAGAAAGCCAGATCACACCGCCTTAATAATGGATCAGCACAAGCTATCTTTCAAAGAATTATCTGCTGCTGCCGAATGCTTTACCACAGGCTTGCACCAACTAGGAATAACCAGAGGAGATCGAGTATTACTTGTAATACCCAATGTCCCCCAATTTCCTATATGTTTCTTTGGGGCCGCCTATTTAGGAGTAGTGAATGTACCCGTGAATGTATTATATAAGGAAGACGAAGTCAGTTTCCGACTAAAAGATAGTGCGGCCAAAGCGATTATTGTATGGGAAGATTTTTTAGAACCAAGTTTGAAAAGTTTTGAAAGCACCCCTACTTGCGAACACCTCATCGTCATTAAATCAAAAGGAAACTTCGTTCCTAATGGAAAAAATACCCATGACTTTAATACCCTAATGGCCGCAGGAAAGAACGACCTAGAAATGGTCTATACAGGAGCAGATGATCCTGCACTAATCCTGTATACCAGTGGTACCACAGGGATTCCTAAAGGAGCGGTATTGAGTCATTTTAGTATTTTCTACCAAAGTGTATTAATTCCTTTTGATGGGAAAGGAGCGCAAACACATGATCGGGTGACTATCGCCCATCTTCCATTTTTTCATGTCTACGGTTTGTTCAATGTATTATGTGCGAGTATAGGGATGGGCGGAACGATCACTTTATTACCAAGATTTGAACCAGGGAAGGTCTTAGAAGTAATGGAACGAGATAAAGTCACTGATTTTGCAGGCGTCCCAACGATGTACAATCGCCTATTCTATCATCCAGATTTTAGTAAGAGAGATCTAAGTTCCTTATCCTTTTGTGGATCAGGTGGCGCGCCTTTACCTGTCGAATTAGCAGAGGCATGGGAACAAACATTAGGTGTAAAAATAGGGGAGGGCTATGGCTTAACAGAAACAGGATCAGGGGTATCTACAAATGGGGTAGACCATGTGGAAGAAAAAATTGGCTCGGCAGGAAAACCGATGTGGGGCACAGAATTTAAAATTGTAGATGACAACGGAGCTACCGTTCCACAAGGTGAAAAAGGAGAGGTAATATGTAGAAGCCCCGGTATGATGAATGGCTATTTCAATCGCCCAGAGGCCAACGCCGCATCATTCAATAATGGCTGGTTAAGCACAGGCGATATTGGCTACTTGGATGAGGAAGGCTACCTATTCATCGTTGATCGAAAAAAGGAAATGATTCTGAGAGGGGGCTATAATGTTTTCCCTCGACAGATTGAAGAAATTTTATATGAGCATCCAGCTATACAGGAGTGTGCCGTCATCGGTATGCCCCATGATGCCTTAGGCGAAGAGGTTCGAGCGGTGGTTTATTTGAAAGCAGGTACTACCGCTACGGAAGACGAAATCCGAGTCTTTTGTAAGGAACGAATGGCGGCTTATAAGTATCCAAGGATTGTGACGATTCGGGAAGAGGAATTACCGAAGAGTGCTACTGGGAAGATTATGAAGCGGTTGTTGAAGGAGGGGTGAATAAGGAATAGTCTCAAATGTATTTAATCAAAAATGGCGATACTCGAAAGGGTATCGCCATTTTATTATTAACACACCGTTGATATACCCGTTAGTGCTGGTATTATCGGAATTTTTAGAACCCAAACAGCAAGATCAAAAAGTGGTTGTTTTTTTGATGAATTGCCGTGGATGTCAACTCCAAAGTCAGGTTTTTTGCTGCTACTAAAACTAAAAAAAACAGCTATTCTTAACTTTCTTAAGCTCTTTTCCACTTCTACAGAATCAACATACTATCGGGTTAATTGACCAAACGCTAACGATGGATGATTTGTTTGAAGCGGTGTAATTGAGTAAAAACTAATTCTCTACCGTACACTTTTTAATTTTTATAAGAAATACTTTTTTTGGAACAGATCATCGAGGTTACAAACCTCGATGATCCTATATTTTTTTTATAATATTTGCCAAAGAATCTAAAAGTATAGGGTAGACAAAAAACTAATAGGAGTTTTGGATAATAAAATTTGACTTCCTATATTGCTTAAATGAACATAAGAACCATATTCATTTTCATTCCCCTCTTTTTATTATCTCATCTTGTATCAGCTCAACCCCTCCCATGCGAAGACCCTCCAAGGATGACTTCCTTTTGCGCAGACGCTTGTATCATCTGCGACATAGATGGATTTACAGGTCGGCATGAAGCAGATGTGGTTGGGGAAGCCCCTCCTGGTTTTGCAGGAGAGTGCACTTTTGTAGCGCATAATATGCAATGGATAGCATTTATAGCAGGCAGTGAGAATCTGAGAGTAAATATGGCAGTATCCAATTGTGAAAGTAATTTCGGATTAGAGTTTGGTTTGTATAAAGGAATTGATTGTGACAACTTCGCTCGTATTTCTAATTGTTTTGGAGGGATGACCAGCATTGGGCCAGGAGAAAGTGGCACTATAGAAAATACCGAACCTTTAATTATTGGGCAATATTACTATTTGGTCATGGATGGTGGTTTTGGAGATAATTGTGATTGGACATTTACGGTACTAGATGGAAATACAAGAGTAGAGTCCTTACCAAGTTCAGGTGAGATAACTGGTAACTTTGATACTTGTCCAGATGTAGAACGAATATATACAGTAGATGCACCTGTTAGTGCAACCGAATTTAAATGGGAACTGGATGGGCAGGATTTAAGAAACAATGCACCAGCGGTACCGATTACTTTTGAAACCCCAGGTATTCATACTTTATGTGTCACTTCATTTAATGCCTGTGAAGAAGCGCCTCCAACTTGTAGAAATATTTTAGTTACGGCTATCCCTCCAACTAATTTTGTAGAAAGAATCTGTGAAGGAGATATTTTTGAAGTAGCAGATACCATCTTGAATACCACAGGAATTTATGAATTTCATATTCTCACAGACCAAGCTTGTGATAGTGTGATTTTTGTTGATTTAGAAGCAGTACCCGCTTCATTTACGGATTTAGGAAGTGTGAATATATGTGAAGATGATTTCTTGCCTGTGGGTGATGAAAGATTTTCTCAAACAGGTATTCATACGACCATATTGTCTAATGAATTAGGATGCGATAGTACGATTACACTAGATTTATTTGTGGTAGTTTGTAATATTCAAGGAGCGATCACTCCAACCAATGTAATATGTAACGGAGAGGCGTCAGGAAGTTTTAATTTCTCTATTTTAAATGGTAGTCCTCCATTTACTTATGAATGGGCAAGTCTTGGAAATGTATTGAGTGGCGGCGGGATTATTGATGATTTAAATGAACCAAATACTATTAATAATTTACCTGCCAATACTTACCTAGTAACGATCAATGACGGTTTTGGGAATCAACGCATTTTGATCACAGAGATCACAGAACCAGAAGTGATAACAACTACCTTCGAAACTTCTGACTTTAATGGTTTTTCCCTTGCCTGTTTTGGAGGAGAAAATGGAGAGATCGTACCAATACCTGTTGGAGGCATTGGTCCTTATAGCTACCGATGGAATGATGGAAGCCAAGAAGCAAGCCGTCAACAACTTGCAGCAGGAGATTATTTTGTTACCATTACAGATGCGGTTGGCTGTGAGCAGGAAGCGAATACCAGTTTATCTCAACCACCTCCAATCATGATGCGTACTTCTTTTATTGCGCCTAGTTGTGAGGGCTTGGCGACTGGACAAGTGGCCCTAGAAGAGATTAGCGGTGGAGTCCCTCCATACCGTTATCAGTTGAACGGCCAACGTGCTTTAGAGGCAGCAGATTTTACAGGTCTCACAGAAGGCGAATATACTCTAATCGCTGAGGATGCGAATGGATGTACCACGGAAGAGACTTCCACGATCATTGCGCCTATTATTCCAGAAATAGAATTTGGTGGGACGATTCGCTTAGAATTAGCCGATGAAATAGAGTTGACTCCAAAAATCGCCACAGGTGTTTCTACTGCTATATGGAGAGAAAATAGCGGACTCTCTTGTTACGATTGTATTGATCCAATAGCCTCCCCAGCTAATAATACGACTTATTTTTTAACAGCTACTTCTGAAGATAACTGTTCAACTACAGACTCAGTGTTTATTCAAGTACTGAAAGTAAGAGATGTTTTTGTACCCTCTGCCTTTAGTCCAAATCAAGATGGTATTAATGATCGTCTAATCGTTTATACAGGTCCCGAAGCTAATAATATAGCTTACTTAAAAATATTCTCTCGTTGGGGAGAACAGCTCTTCGAACAACGGCGAATTTCTCCCAATGATCCCGACGCAGGTTGGGACGGTACTTATGCTGGCCGCTTGTTAGATCAAGGAGTGTATGTATGGGTCGCAGAAATTGATTTTATTGATGGGGAGCGGATTGTCTATTCGGGGGATGTGGCGCTGGTTCGGTAATTCATTCTTGAATTGACATTCGAGCATTATATCTTTGGTTGATAAAAAGAAATATTTGTTTATTAGCAATCATTTATCGTAATTTATTGTTTAAG
>CAKZUM010000700.1 GCA_937921525.1 uncultured Saprospiraceae bacterium | reverse complement strand
ATTGTTTAGAACAGAGAGCAGAGAAGAGAGAGTAGAGACGTATTTCGATTAGAAAACAACGAAATTTCGTCATTTTTTAAACGAAATCTGTCTCTACTCTCTGCTCTCTATTCTCTGCTCTTTAAAATGTCCAGTAGTGTGACTCTAAGTCTCTGCAACTCTGCGTCTCCGCGTTCAATTTTTTTTCATTGGCGACAGCCAATATTGAATACTTATGTATTATACCATAGTGTTCCTTGGAAGGCAGGCTTCGTTCCAGAAACCAAGCACTTACAACTGACTGCAGAATACATTCTTAAACAACTTCAAAAAAAATATTACTTTTAACAAACTTTTTAAAAAGTACTAGCGTTTCATCTATAAGTAGTTGCAAAAAAATCTCTATTTTTAGGGAAATTTGCTTTAAAGGCTACTGAAGCTGTTTAAAAATGTACAACTAATTTCAGTCTACATTCTCAAACAACTTCACTGTTAATTTATTAAAAATGATACATCCCGCAAGCCTCCGCATAACATAAAAGCCTTTCCGTAGAAGTTTTTCAGTACAAATTGTAGTACTAATTTCATCATAGATAGTATCCAAAAATAGTATCCAAAAGGTTCCTCTTTCATTGCCGTTAGAGGTTTGTTTATTTTAGATAAAGGATGGAATACTTCAAATTTGTGGATGCAAAGCCATTCATTGATAGGGATATTCATTTTAACAAACAATAATTATTTGAAGCAATACAGAAGTAGAACAGAGAGTAGAGAAGCGAGAACAGAGATGTATTTCGTCTAAAGACAATGAATTTATTCGACTTTTAAACGGAATACGTCTCTGTTCTCTGCTCTCGCTTCTCTATTCTAACAACTGTAAGGTTTTTTATATAATAATTACAACTAAATTTTTTATAGTATGTCAAATTACACTTATTTCACCAAAGAAGGCTATGATAAAATCGTAGCAGAACTAGATGAATTAAAAACAACAGAAAGACAAAAAGTAGCAGCAGCTATTGCTGAGGCTAGAGATAAAGGAGATTTATCGGAGAATGCAGAGTATGATGCAGCCAAAGATGCACAAGGGCTATTAGAACTAAAGATCAATGAAATGGAGATCGTGATGGCCAATGCTCGAATCTTAGATGAAAGTCAATTAGATACTTCTAAAGTAACCGTATTTTGCAATGTCAAGATCAAAAATTTGAAGTTTAATAAGACGCTTACGTATAAATTAGTATCTGAAACAGAAGCTAATCTTAAAGAGAATAAAATATCTGTTAGTTCTCCTGTCGGTAAAGGTTTATTAGGTAAGAAAATTGGAGAAAAAGCAGTCATAGAAACACCACGTGGAAATATGGAATTTGAGGTCTTAGACATCTTTTTATAAAAGCGTGCAAGCGGTATAATTTTTATCAATTAAATATATTTCAAAATGGCAAGTATCTTTTCTAAAATAATAGCAGGACAAATCCCTTCTTATAAAATTGCGGAGACAGAAGATTTCTATGCCTTTTTGGATGTATTCCCCATAGCTAAAGGCCATACCTTAGTCGTCCCTAAGAAAGAAGTAGATTACTATTTTGACTTGGAAGACGACTTGGTAGCAGGCCTAAATGTATTTGCCAAAAAAATAGCTATTGCTATCAAGAAGACCATTCCTTGCGAAAGGGTCGGTACTACCGTCATAGGCTTAGAAGTGCCACATGCTCACCTACATTTGATTCCCATACACTCTATACATGACATGAGTTTTGCTAAGGCAAGGCTACAATTTTCTAAGGAGGAGTTCGCACAGATTGCTGCGGATATTCAGAAGAATCTGTAGCTTAGACCTCTGGTCTGAGTAGTCAACATATGCACAAGGAATAGCCTTTGCACCAGCGAGAGCGGCAAAAAATCATAAATTTTACATCATAAATCATACATCATATATCCATCACGCACTGCACTATATGGATGTATGATTTATGATTTGGACATGCCCAAATCAACATTATTATTTATTCAAAGAAATGGGAAGAAAATGTTGCCTGTCTAGATTTCCTACAAATTAAACCAGTAAGTCATCTTAGCCACCAAGGCACGATTTCGACTACCAAATTGATTAAAAGGATCGGTCAAGTAATTATCCGTATAGACAATAAAGAAATCGGATACAGGCTTGAAACGCCATTGGAAGCGGGCGTTGATATTCAAATTATCAAGCTGATTGTTATACTGGAAAAAAGTAGTTAAGAATAGTTTTTTAGTAAAAGTAAAATCAATCCTTGGGCCTACTAACCATAGATTAGCTACTTTAAAAGGAGCATCTAATTTGATACGATTATAGGTATAAGCTAAGGAAATAAAACCATAAGGTTGATAACGATAAGTAAAGCTACCCTTCACGCCTGTCCTAAAACCATTATAAAAAGTGCCAACAGATGGGGCAACGGAATAGTTAAAAGTACTACGCCTATCTGATTGAAAAGACAAGCCAAAACGAGTATAAGAATAAGAACTCCCCGCAGGTAAAAAGACGGCTTTATTTTGAATACGAGTAGGATCAAAATCTCTTAATAAGGTGAGATGACTGTAATCTGCCCTTAAAGTTAAATCAGAAGAATTACTAAATCTAAAACGCCAGAACGGATTGAAGTTAAATTCCTCCACACTAAATTTTTCTAAGATTTCATTATTGTCTTGACCTATTTTATAGAAGAGAGACATATCAAAACCCAGTGTATGTTGGCTGATCTTTTTATTATTACTAGGGTAAAAATTAACGGATGCTTCTGGGCTGACCATGAAAAAATCTTTTCTAGGAGCAAATCCCACTTCAGGATTATACCCATTGCCCACGTAGATATGAACCCACTCAAAACGATGTCGTCTATTGGTATAAATAACTTGGGTATAATGGGAATAATCATTTTGCTCAATCCCAGGACTAAAAGTTTTCAAAATAGAGCTTTTGCCTATCCATTTATTATCCGCAGAAGCCAATCGGTACTCTAATCCTACTAAACGATTATAGGCATTGAAATTGCCGCCAGTAAATGATTTTTTATCTACAGCTTCTTTATTAACGACCATAAGTGCAATGCCTGACCGATCAAAGACTCTTTGTTCGGCAGTAGCGACCGTATAGTTGAAGCCGGGGGTTCCGTTTTCTACTTGTTTAGCAGATTGCATATTGAGCAGGCCCACTCTAAATCGATCATTCAATTTACCACTTAGTCGAGCACCATACAAAATAGTATTTTGAATATTTTGCCCAGTTGCAGTATCTATAGACACACCGATACGGCGGGAGAAAAAAGGATTTAAACGGTTGGCGGCAAAGCTGCCAAACAAGTCCGCATTCTCTAAAAAAAACTGTCTTTTTTCAGGGAATTGTATTTCAAACCGATCTAGATTAGTTACTTGTTCATCTACTTCTACTTGAGAAAAATCAGGATTGATGGTCAGATCTAGATTGAGGCCAGAGGTCAAGCCAATTTTGGCATCGCCGCCAATATCATAAATTTGCTTTGGTTCTAATTGATTTTTATCTTCAAAATCTCGACTCAAGGAAGAGGTCGCATAAGGAATAATAGAAATGTTTTTACTCGGTTTTTTCAAAGGCTCTTCCCAAATCATATCACCCATAAAACCTAGATCAATCGTAAATCTATTTTGCGGTATTTGAATCCAAGTAGAAATTTCGTTATTCTGCGTGTCATAGCGATAGGCATTGAATCGCCACTGTGTACTACCTTCTGTGTATCGGAGGGTTTTAAAAGGAATGGCCAACTCTGCAATCCAATGATCCTCGTAAATAGTCGCATTGCCATCCCATTTATTGTCCCATGATTCATCAAAGTCTCCACCTTTTTGTCCACCATTGGCAATAGTAGCTTCTCTTCGCACACCGAATGGATTGATACCAAATGCTAAGGCAGAGTTTTTATCATTATAGGTGTCTAATAAAAGGGTGAAATTATCATTACCAAAAAAATCATAATCTCTTCTGAGGGAAGGCGTGATAAAAGCATTACTTTTTGAGTAACACTTCACCCCTACATATAAGTGGTGGTCATCAAAGGCCATATACACCTCTGTTGCGCCCTGCGCATTAACGCTATCAACTGGAAAAATTTGAGTAAAATTAGTAGCAGGGGAGACCTCTATCCAAGTCCTTTCTGTCAAGGCACCATCTAAATGGATACGATCTGAGGATTTTTTTATGAAGACTTTAGGTATCGTAGAACCGTCAATTTTATTGAAGGTTTGCGCAATACTCTCCTGTATTCCTGAGTATAACATCAGAAAGGAAAATAGTATTAGTATAAGAGGGTAATCTCTCATTTCGCGAACATTCGCAATTAACTGGACATCAAATATACTGTGTAAATACACAGAATTTTTAATAGGCAATGACCACTAGGGTCACCTATATAAATTATTTTTTTAATGGGAATAGTACATTGACTGCTATTCCCTTAAAATTATTACCTGCGAGTATAATGCCAGTATGTCATATATGTATTGAAAATGTAAATATAGGTGGAATTATTTACGGAAATAAAAATAAATTGATCCTTTTCTTTAGTAGCAACTATATTTGCGCTCAAAATGTATTCTTCTTTTTAAAGATTAAAATTGAAGCCATGGATTCGTTGACACAGATAACATTAGGGGCAGCTTGTGGAGAGCTTGTTTTAGGTAGAAAAATTGGAAATAGAGCTATGTTATGGGGCGCCATTGGTGGGACGATACCTGACTTAGATATTCTAGCAAATGGTTTTTTGACGGATATAGAGGCATTGGCTTTTCATCGAGGTATTTCCCATTCTCTATTGTTTGCTGTAACGACGCCTTTTTTATTTGCTTATCTGACCCAGCAGTTCTACGAGCGTGGCTGGTATCAACAGAAAGCATTTAAATGGATTGGAACTCTTTTTTGGGGCTTCTTTTTGCTGGGCGTATTAGGATTATTAAATCTGATTCCAACAGTTATAACAGGCAGTGTTAGTTATCCGATGGTCGGAATTACTATAGTCTTAGGCCTGCTGGCATTATACCGCTTGTGGAATAACTATTTACAAGTCCCATTAGAAACAGTAAGCACTACCTATAAAGATTGGACAAAATTGTTTTTTTGGTCCATATTTACACATCCACTATTGGATGCTTTTACGGCCTATGGTACACAGTTATTTGCGCCCTTTTCTGATTACCGAGTAGCATTCAATACCATTTCGGTGGCTGACCCTATTTATACGTTTCCATTTATAGCGTTCTTAGTAGCCGCTTTGACTTTACATAGAACGAAGAAGTGGCGCTTATATCTTACTTGGATGGGCATATTATGGAGTTCTGCTTATTTGCTCTTTACCGTATTTAATAAGCAAAAAATAGATAGGATTTTTGAGAATGCTCTAGCTACTCAAAATATTAAATATCAACGCTTTAGAACTAGTCCTAGCATTTTTAATAATATTCTATGGCAGGGAGTCGCAGAAGCAGAAGATGTTTATTATTTAGGGATGTATTCTTTATTTGATACCAAGCCCACCGTTGAATTTTATCCTTTAAATAAAGACCATGAATTGATTGAACCCTATGAATCGAATAAAGACATTCAGACCCTTAAATGGTTTTCAGATGGGTACTATTCGATTATGAAATTACCAGATGGAAAGCTACAATTAAGTGATGTGCGCTACGGATCTACGAAAGAAAACTCTATAGAACCAGAAGATTTCGTCTTTCGATTTATTATTGATCCTGCCGCCGAAGACTTGAATATACAAGAGATCAGAGCAAGAGAAAACATGGACGATGCTTTTGGAGAATTATTTGATCGAATTAAGGGACGGTGATTTTAATGGAGAATGGAGAATGGAGAATTTCTTGTTTTTCAACCGAGATAAATCTCTACTCTCAATTCTCTGCTCTCTGCTCTGAAAAAAAATATATAAAATTTTAATTAGGCATCATAATTGCCTTTTATTATAAAAAAACATAAATTGTATTTTCATCATGCAACACATCTTATTAGTGAAGTAGGACTACTTATCAATGTTTCCTCCTCGTCTTAATATTGGCCCAGTCTAACTAAATTATTCCATTACTTCAAAGATTTCTTTACACAGAACAACTAGCAAATGATATACCCGTAATAACTTCGGATATGTCTGTAAACCAATTGTTTTAATACCTATTTAAACTGCTCTAGTTGAGTAAATTGAATGAATGGGTAAACACGCTAATGGACATCTTGAAGAGCAGAGAACAGACCCGCCCGCCTGACGGCAGTCGGGCTGGTCTGCTCTCTGTTCTAAACAATGTCCAGTAGTGTAATAATCAAATTGGAATTTCCTCTTCAATAGTGTTTATTTCACTTTTTTGTATGGCGAAAATTGAGTCTTGATTGTCAACGTTTTATAAGCATTCTCAATTCACAATTCTCCATTCATAATTAAGTCTAATAAGTAATCCTTATTCAAAGAAGAAATCCATATTTACTCATTCCATATTTACTATTGGAGTTAGATTATATCAATTGGTTGAAAGATATATACCGTACGTAGCTGTACATTATGAACCGAACACCTAAATTTAAGTATTACCTTATCTTGTTATATTGCTTACTCAGCTCTTGGGTTTCAGCGAATGACCTATCTCTCGCTACCGCTTCTTTTCCTATTTTATATGAAAATGAAATTATAGATACGACTATTTGTGATGGGGATTGTTTGATTTTTGAAAACAAAACCTATTGTTCTGAAGGCACTTATCCATTGGGAAATGCTAGAGTCTTAAAATTAAATTATGCGCAAAGAAGTCAAACGATTTCTTATACGATTTGTGAAGGAGAACACTATCCCAATCAAGAAGATTGGAATAGGAATGGACGATATAATTATCAAACGGCTGTTGGTGCTTGCCCTATAACGGTATATGTGGATTTAGAGGTTATGCCTAATAAAGAAACGCGTATCAATGAAGTGATTGAATTCGGCGAGTGTTATGATTTTGGCCCTAATACCCTTTGTCAATCAGGAGAATATGAATTAAGATATGCGACCGTTCATGGATGCGATAGTACCGTTTATATTAATCTAACAGTCGAAGATTTAATCGTAGATACTTTAGCACCTGTACAAAAATGTTTTGGGGAAACCCATTATGTTCCAGAGGTAGATACTTTACTAACACAAAGTGGTCTTTATCAATTTTATGGAACTACAGCTGCTGGAAAAGCCATATTAAGAATCTTAGATTTAAGAATTGGCAACGAGATTATTACCACTTTAGAAGATAATAGCTGCGATGAAACACCCTATAATTTTAATGGACAAAGTATAACAGAAACAGGAACATATTCCTACACCACAGTAGCTGCCAATGGCTGTGATAGTACCGTGATTTTAAATTTATCAGTAGGAGCGGTAACAAAAGAAGTAATCACTAGAACGATCCCATTAGGAGAATCTACTGTAATAGGTAAAAGCGATATTTCCTTTGCAGGAATGTATGAATTTGTCTTCGAATCCGTTGCTGGTTGTGATAGTATTATTAGATTAGATCTAACTATAGATGGAGTCGGAAACCCTACCGATCCAAGTGATCCCACCGATCCAATAGCTCCTATAGACCCAATGGACGAACCTGTAGTTCCTACGGATTCCATATCAGGAGGAGGCATACTTACTACCGATAATACATCCAGCCAACAGGAAATATGTGATGGCTTCATTATGCATCATCTTTGTTTTAAAGAGTTGCCTTACAAGCTAGGAAACAACACCATTTGGGAGGGCGGTACTTTTAATTTGATCTATGACGCACCAGATGGCTGCTCGGATAACATCCAATTAGAATTAATCGTAGAGCGAAATATCACGAATTATAAAGAGATTATCTGCGGAGGAAGTTATACCCTCAACAACAAGGAATATGCTACTACTGGCATCTATAGAGATACGGTTGTTTCCGTAAATGATTGTGATAGCATTCTTATTCTAGATCTGACTGTTGCAACACCAAAAGATACCACGCTAGAGCAAACGATTTGCTGGGGAGAACCTTTTATAAGTAGCGGTATTTACATCACCGAGTCAGGGGTATATACAGAAACCTACCAGACCAGTTTCGGTTGTGATAGCCTAGTATCGACTATGCTAACAATAGAAGGGGGGCCTAACTCAGATATACGAGACTCCACCCTCTGTGCAGGCGATCACTATGCGGATGATATTGGAAATAAAGTATTTGTAGGAGGGAGATATACCTTTAGATTTATATCCGAAGAGGGCTGCGACAGTACTGTTACATTAGACCTATTAATCCCTGATACGATCCGTTCCGAAATAGATACTTTCTTTTGCGAAGGAGAAAGTTTTCCATTAGAATTCTTTTCCGTGACTAGGCCGGGTACTTATCGAGAGCGATTTCTCAATAGTGCTGGCTGTGATAGTTTAGTACAATATAATTTAGAGGTATTGGACTGTGAAATTAGTTCTGTTCAAGATGCAGACACGATTATATGTGGGGGGAATTCGGGAGAGTTTTCTTTTATGTTAATAAAAGGGCAAGAACCATTTAGTTATAAATGGGAAGGAGAGGAGGATCGTTATTCTGGACAAGATGATAATTTAGGCTTGAATGAACCTGTAATAGTAGATGGGTTGCCTGCGGGATTATACACAATAACTGTTTCAGATAGAAATGGAATTGAAGCTATATTAGAAATAGAAATTCTACTACCAGAAGAAATTACATCTGAATGGAAAATGCCAGCGTTAAAAGGAAATACTTATTTGGCTTGTCCTGGGGATGCGGATGCTTTTTTACAAATTCTGCCAAGTGGCGGCTTACCGCCTTATCGCTATGAATGGAGTACTGGACAAACGAATACTAGCCGTATCAATAATCTACCAGAAGGTACCTATACCGTAACAATAACGGATGATTTTAATTGTCCACATACCGCTACCGTAGCTTTAACAGAGCCATCTAAGTTAGCTTTAAAAGCGGCAAGTGAAGATCCTGAATGTGAAAATCCAGCATCTGGTGAAATAGAAATCATGTCTATGCAAGGTGGTACTGCGCCTTATCAATATCGACTAAAAGGAAAGACTTCTTTTTCTCAAGAAATGAGTTTTTCTAACCTAGCTGCAGGGGATTATTTATTGAATGCAAAAGATGCCAATGAATGCCCAATGGATACCACACTTGTCATTGTAGCACCAGAGATTATAGATTTGGTATATGATTCACTCATCTTATTGGAATTAGGGGATATGTATGATCTAGATGTAGTAAGTTCTGGTACACCTCAAACGATTACATGGACGACTAATACAGAAAGCCTATCCTGTACAGATTGTCTAGATGCAGTAGCCAGCCCGACCGAATCAACAGAATATACACTAACGGTCACATCCAAAGATGACTGTGCCACCACTGTTAATTTAGCAATCAAAGTATCAAAGGAAAGAGATGTGTTTATTCCGAATGTATTTAGTCCAAATGCAGATGGTGTTAACGATTATTTTTCCATATTTGGAGGCCCAGAAGTAGCCTCTGTAGATCACTTTAGCATCTACTCTCGCTGGGGCGAACTCTTATATGAATCTACTGATTTCCAAATAAATGACTCCCAAAAAGGCTGGGATGGATTTTTTAATGGAAAAAAAATGAATCCAGGTGTTTACATATATTTAGCGCAATTAACGTTCATTGATGGCATAGAGGAACAGTATACTGGCGATGTATTGTTATCCGAGTAACACAGAATTTATTCTGTAAACCAGTACCACGGAATTTATTCCGTAAACAGTACCACAGAATTTATTCTGTAAACCAGTACCACAGAATTTATTCTGTAAACAAAGTACCACAGAATTTATTCTGTCTTTATCTACTACGGAATAAATTCCGTAGACCGAGCATACGGAATAAATTCCGTGGTACAGAATAAATTCCGTGGTACGTCATTCCTTTATCATAATTCTCTTCTACTCTTACCTATTCCTACTTTCCCTATTATCTTTGTGTAATTATTAAGGATTAAACGTAGTGTAGCTCAGACCTCTGGTCTTAATAACTACTCAGACCAGAGGTCTAAGCTACATATGGTTTCGAAATCTACATCATGGAATATATAGGAGAACATCTTCAGCCAGGAAATATCGGTCGCTTTTTATTAGTATTAGGTTTTGTGGCAAGTGTCATAGCATCGGTCAGCTACTTCTTTGCGACCCAACGGCGAGAGACGCCATCGGAAGCTGGTCTACGGAATCTAGGACGAGGAGCCTTTTTGGTACACGGTATTAGTTTTTTAGGCGTGATTGGCATTTTGTTTTACATCATGTACAATCAGTACTACGAATACCAATACGTACAGCGACACGTATCTGCGGAATTACCGATGAAATATATTTTCTCTGCCTTTTGGGAAGGGCAGGAAGGGAGTTTTCTACTATGGATGTTTTGGCATATTGTATTAGGTTTTATTTTAATAAAAACAGCCAAAATGTGGGAGAGTCCCGTCATGAGTACCTTATCGCTAGTACAAGTATTCATAGGCTCCATGATCTTGGGCGTGTATATATATATGGGAGATACCGAAATGAAAATAGGTAGTAACCCATTACTACTTTTAAGAGATACGATGGAGATTCCCCTGTTTAATAATAAAGATTATGTCTCCTTATTGAAAGGAACAGGGATGAATCCATTACTACAAAATTATTGGATGACGATTCATCCACCTACCTTGTTTTTAGGATTTGCCTCTACGATTGTTCCCTTTTGTTATGCGGTAGCAGGCCTATGGTTGGGGAAGCACAAAGAATGGCTAAAGCCAGTAATGACTTGGGCATTATTCTCAGGTGCTATATTAGGAACAGGTATATTGATGGGCGGTGCATGGGCCTATGAAGCATTAAGTTTTGGTGGTTATTGGGCATGGGACCCTGTGGAGAATAGCTCGCTAGTACCGTGGCTTATTATGATCGCTGGAATACATACCAATTTAATTGCTAGAAGCACAGGCTATTCTGTGAAGAGTACCTACTTATTCTATATCCTTTCCTTTTTACTGATTGTATACTCTACCTTCTTGACCCGTAGTGGCATATTAGGAGATACCTCCGTTCATGCCTTTACAGAGATGGGCTTAGAGTGGCAATTAATAGGATTTATGGGAACACTTTTAGCCATTGGACTAGGACTTTATTTCTATCGCTTAAAAGATATTCCTGCACCTGAAAAAGAAGAAGCAACAGCCTCTAAAGAATTTTGGATGTTCATTGGTACTTTAGTATTATTATTCTCTACCGTATTAATTACGGTGTCTACTTCCTTGCCTGTTTATAATAAAATAATGGAACTCTTCGATCCTACCCATGCAGCCTTAGTGATCGAAGACCAAGAAGCCCATCACAATAAATACCAATTATGGATAGGGGTATTGATTGGACTTTTTTCTGGATTGGCACAGTACCTCCGATTCAAAGAATTTAATTTTGCTAATTATAAAAAGAAATTTTTAACGCACTTCGGCGGTGCGGTAGTAGCTTCCCTTATACTGACCTTCCTAACTACCTTATGGATAAAAGTAGCTGCTTGGCAATATTTATTACTACTATTCAGTGGCATCTTTGCCGTGATTGCTAATCTAGATTATTTAATCACTTTTATAAAAGGAAATTTAAAAGTGGCGGGTTCGGCTATTTCGCATATAGGATTTGGAATAATGATTGTCGGCGTAATCGCCTCTGGTACAAACAAGTTTCATATTTCTAAGAATGAATTTGCCATGCAAGGGATTTTTCAAGAGCAGGAGCAATTGAAAAAAAACCTTTTATTATTTAAAGGAGAGCCGATGTTTATGAGTGGTTACATGGTCAACTATACCAGAGATACGGTAATTGGAAATATTCGAGAATACCTAATCGAGTGCAAGAAATTAGATGAAGAAGGGAAACCAACAGAAGAGCAATTTACGCTTAGACCCAATATTATTTACAATACCAAAATGGAATTTGCGGCAGCTAATCCCTATACCAAAAGATATTTTTCAGAAGATATATTTTCTAGTGTAGCGACTATTCCGCCCCACCATCAAGGGCCAGAAGAAGCGAAGGCTTTTGAAGATAGCTTGCAATACGTTCCTTATAAAGCCTTTATTGGCGATACTATTTTTACCAAAAAACACTACGTAATCGTCAAAGGAATTACCAAAGATGCAACGCATCCCGACTATGATCCTCGGCCAGGTGATATTTCGGTAGGCGTACAAACGGCTGTCCGAACGCTTAATTTCGATAGCACGTTTTATGCCGATCCTGTCATGGTCTTGCGTGGCGATTTATTATATAGCTTTCCTGCACAAATTAATCCATTGAGTGTAAAAGTGCAGTTAACCCAAGATATTTTTGAATCGGTCTTTACGCCAGATGCAGATCTAAATTACCAAACCATCAAAGTAAAGGAAGGCGATCAATTCAAGTTCAAAGACTATACCTTATCCCTATCTGGTTTTAATCGTCAAGCAGAACATCCTGCCTATATTCCGCAAGCTAAAGATATTGCTGTAGGAGCGATCGTCACTGCTACTAATCAAGCAGGGCAGAGTAGAATGGCCCAACCTTTATACTTCATTCGAGATAGTCGCCCACTTAATTTAAAGGACGAAATTAAAGATTGGAATTTACACATACGTTTTACCTCTATTGATCCGAATACGGGTACGATGACCTTGCAAGTGGCACAAGGTACGCCTAGCGATAAACCTATCACGGTAGAAGTGGCAGAAAATTCTTTACGAATGGACTATGTGGTATTGGAAGCAATTGTCTTTCCTGGTATTAATCTATTCTGGCTGGGTTCGGTGATGATGATGCTTGGCTTGTTTATGGGGTATGTGCGGCGGCGGAAAGAACGCAACTAGTGGTTTAAAAACTAAGTTGCAGTCTTTTTGTGCCTATCCCTATCTGACTAGTTGAGGTCTTAACTCAATTCATAAGAATGCCAGACTATTATTTATTTAGATTAACCGAAAGTCGCTCCCTCTTGGCAGGGTTTATTGGTTCTAGTTTTAACTGATTTTTTACAGGCAATTGCTAATTGATTTGGATTGTGCGAGAAAATCTTACATCATATATCTTAAATCATACATCATAAATCCGTCTAATTTCCCGTAATTAGGGGATTTATGATGTATGAATTCTGGTTTATGATTTTCAGAACCAATCACCTAGCTCAGACCCACCCCGTCCAATAATCCTAAAAATAATAATTAATTTTTGCGTAATACCCGCACCTCTTCCTCCAAGCCCTCCACCTTCTTATTTAAATCAATCACGTGCAAGTACAACTCCTCAATTTGACGAAGTAGCGTAGCATCCATTTGTCCCACATCCACGCCCTTTTCCTCCACCTCTTTAGCAGAAGGCACATTGGGTAAATGCTGGTGCGTATTAATATAAGACTCCACGTAGGATAAAGAATTTAAAGGATAATTTTTAGCAAAAACATAATCCGCCCATTGTCCACTCGTCAACGCCACGCGCACCTTTTCTGCTAAAATCCCCTTAGTAACATATAGATTATAATCTCCGGGAATAGCCGTTCCAGTAGGACCGATAAGCACTTTCCCATTATAAAGAATATGATTGGATTTGTTAGTCCATACACTGCTAGTAGTTGTTGTAGGTGTCGTACCTGCACACGTACAACCATCAGCGAGTATCACATCATTGTTCGTATTAGCATTGGCATCATTACAACGCGTACCCGGAGAAGCAGGCAAGTTAGCATTGTTATCATTACAATCTTGATCGGCACAGATGCCATCATTATCGGCATCGGTACAAGCAGGCACCGTTCCCCTACACGTACAACCATCAGCGAGTATCACATCATTGGTCGTATTGGCATTTCCATCATTACAGCGTGTACCCGGGGAAGCAGGCAGATTAGCATTGTTATCGTTACAATCTTGATCGGCACAGACCCCATCATTATCGGCATCGGTACAAGCAGGTACCGTTCCTCTACAAGTACAACCATCAGCGAGTATCACATCATTGGTCGTATTAGCATTTCCATCATTACAACGCGTACCTGGAGAAGCAGGTAAGTTAGCATTGTTATCATTACAATCTTTATCGGCACAGACCCCATCATTATCGGAATCCGTACAGCCACCACCACTATCACCAGAAAAAGAGCAGACCGCATTTTCAATCGTTCCACCAAGATGATAAATAGTAGCATCTACGACTAAGGCATTATTCATAGTTGTCGTAGAAGTATATAAAGTAGTATTGTTCTTTTTATAACTTATCTTTCCATTCGTTCGATCAACTCTAATTTTATCGCCAATGGCATAGCCTCCATAACTTCCTTTATAAGAACCCGCCTCATAAATCCGAATAGATTTGTCAGATAACAAGAAAATAGAGAAGTCAATATCTTTAAAACTAACCCCATCATCAGACTGGGTCAATCCAAAAAAGCGATGGGTATTATCTTGCGTAATACGAATCTCCACATAGCCATTCGTATTCGCAGCCAGTATATTGGTAGAAGAGGCGCCAGCATTCCAGCCATTAGAACCTGTTTTGGTAAGCGTATTGCCACTAGCAGTTGCATTCACTAGGTTGGTCCAATTAACATTAGTGGTTTGACTAAAAGCAATCGTAGCAATAAAAACTTGTATGCACACGAAAAAGATTTTCATACTTAAATGGTTTGAATACGTTTATAGGAT
>CAKZUM010000699.1 GCA_937921525.1 uncultured Saprospiraceae bacterium | reverse complement strand
AATACTCCAATCACTCCATCGCTTCTTCATGAATCTCTTCTAAAGTTTGTGTTCTAGCCCTTTCAATTCTGGCAAATCGTTTCATAAATTGATCCTGTGCATAGGCGGTAAAAGCTCCTTTTTGTAAACCAAAAGGCATGTTATTATCATCATACAAATCATCACTTTGTTGAATCTGTGCAGCTGCCAAAAACATCATTTTCTGCATTTGATCTTGGACGGCATCCCATACAGATGGACCGTTTTCTGAAATTAATCTAGATAACAGAAAAATACCATAGGCAATATGTCTAGATTCATCTTGCTTCAACTTAGCCGTAAATTCCATCATACCTGGTAGAATTTTATTAGCCTCTAGTGTTTGGTGAAATGCCAAATAGCCTGTCTCTGCTAAAACCCCTTCAATAATCATATTATAGGTGACAGAGGCCCTGGCCATGTTTTCTGGAGAAGCATCTGTTGTCAGTTTATTTAAACATTCTGGTAAGATTTCATAAAAGATTGTTTGGTAAGCAGGAACTAAGGCATCCTTTTTAGCCTCGGCAAATATATCTGGACCTATTACCTCATTGATAAAACGACTAAAGCCTTCTACATGCTTGGCCTCCTCCCACAAGAAAGAAGTTAAAAACATCTCCTCTTCTATTCTACCTTCCTTTGCTACCGCCATTATCAAGGGCAATAAATCCAAAGTTACCGCCTCTTCCCCTGCTTGAAATTGCGTAACAACTCGTGCTATAAACAATTGGTGTAGGTGATCTAATTCTGCCCAATCTTTCTTATCCTGAGAAAAATCTATAGCTGCTGGGTCCCATATTCCATATTTTTTTGCTTTTGCCCACAATCTCATCGGATACGAATCAAAATCTAACCCATTAGCTACCGTTTTAAAGGAAGTTCTCATTATTATTAGTTTGTATTTTTTATGAAGATCAAAATAAAATTACATTCTATCTAAGTGCTTTCCAAATATACTTACAAAAACCAAATTAATATAAGAATATTAATAATTTCATTTATAAGTTTTTTTATCCAATAAAGTTATAGTATCGTTAAAAAGAAAGCATTCATTAAACCTCCCTAAAATAACTTCGTCCTAATAGTAGTTTATAAGGGAGTAGGCAATAAATAAAGTACCCGTTATGGCGCAGTTATTTTTTTTTGTAAGGAATTCAAAAAATCGAAGCATAGCTGGGCTACGGTTCTATTTTTTGGGTTTCTTACACAGAAAAAGAACAAGTCAGAATGGGTAGGTTATTTTTTTCCTAGTCCCTAAAATCATAAACTACTAACTAAATTCTTTTTAAAGGACAAGCAGAAATAGAAAACTGCTCCCTAACATTAATATCACACATCATGAAAAAAGTTTTGTTATTAGCAATATTGGTTTCTTCAAGCCTATTTGCACAAGCACAAAAAGGGAAAAAATCCCCAGAAGAAAGAGCACAAGCTAGAGTAGAAAAAATAAGCCAAGAATTAAATCTATCAGACACACAGGAACAGGAAATCTATGAATTATTTCTGTCTGAAGGGAAAAAAGGACTTGTAGAAGGAAAACACATTCGAGATTTAAACAAAGAAGAAAGACAAGCTTATATTGACGCTAGAAAAGAGGAGAAAGCTGCTGTATATGAAAAAATAGCTAATATTTTAGATGAAGACCAATTCGCCACCTTTCAGACGATGGACAGATCTCGAAAGCCTGTTAAAGTATCTTCTAAAGGGAAAGTAAAAGGAAAAAAAGATCCCACTAAAAGAGTGGAACATAGAGTAGAAAGACTAACAGAGGAGTTGTCTCTAACTCCTGACCAACAGGCACAAGTTAAAGACTTGTTCTTAGCTCAAGAGGCAGCGCATCAAGGCAAAAAAGCACAAGGGAAAGAATTGTCTAAAGAAGAAAGAATGGCTAATAAAGAGGCATGGAAGGCTGCTAAAGCGGAGAATGAAGAAAAGCTTAAAGCTATCCTAAGTTCGGATCAATTAGCTACTTATGAATCTAATAAAGCTTCTAGAGGCGAAAAAGGAAAAGGCAATTTTGTTGAAAAAAGAGTACAAAGTTTAACAGAGAAACTGCAACTATCCGAAACACAGCAAGATCAAGTTGCTTCTATTCTGACAAAGCATCAAGAGGCTAGAATTGCTAAGGGAGGAAATCAAGAGTTAAGCGATGAAGCTAAAGAAGCAAGAAAGACAGCACGTAAAGAGGCAAAGGCACAATTGGATGCAGAAATGAAAGCTGTATTATCAGCTGAACAATATGCTACCTACCAAAAAGAAGGAAAAGGTAAGGGTAAGGGTAAGGGTAAAGGAAAAAAGAAAGGGAAAAAAAGTAAAAATAAAGAGTGATTTTTAAATGAGTAAAAAAACAATCGGCTTAGAAGTCAGCAATTCTGGATATGCTCAAAATGAAGACAAATACCTATCTTGCGATCATGAAAAAGCTAAAGATAGACGAGCTATTTAAGTATACCAAAGCGCAATTTACTAAATTTAAGGACCATCGAGGGTCAAATAAGCAGTATA
>CAKZUM010000698.1 GCA_937921525.1 uncultured Saprospiraceae bacterium | reverse complement strand
GGAGGAGATCCCACCTCTTATAGCGTGAACGGTTCGACCGCTAATATCAATGGAAATGTATTTACTAGTGATCGTATTCCCAACCAAACAAATTATAATTTTGAAGTAAGTGACGCCAACGGCTGTAGTCCTATCGAAGTGTCCAACTTCGGAAAATGTGATTGTACATCAGACATTACCACCAATATTGAAATATTACAGGAGATCAGTTGTGCCGATGAAAGCGATGGTGTTGTCAAAGTGAATGGCGTTAATGGAGAACTTCCATATAGCTTTGAATGGGGAAATGGCACTACTACAGAGCAACTCAGTGGCTTAGGTGCAGGTTGGGTATATGTAAGCATGACCGATGGAAATTTATGTGAAGTTATTGACTCCATCGAACTAAACAGTCCTGAACCGATAACAGCTACGGTAAGCACAAACGATCCTTCTTGTGCAGACTTAGAAAACGGAAGTATTATTATTAATAATGTACAAGGTGGAACTAGACCTTATACCTATTCTATTAATGGTCAAGCTACTAAAACGGTCGGCCTATTTGCTAATTTACCTGGGCAAGATTATGGGATAGTCGTTGAAGATGCACAAGGATGTTTATTGGAAGACTCCGCTACTATTAATATACCTACGCCATTAAATATCTGGTTTGACCAGTCTAGTTACAACTTAGTCTTTGGGGATAGTCTATTACTAAGGGTCAATGGAAGTGAAGATAGCTTACGCTACGCTTGGCAAAATCATCCTTCTCTTTCTTGTACAAATTGTTCTAATCCTATCGTACGTCCTACAGAAACAACTAATTATTCTGTGACCGTTACCAACAAAAATGACTGTACTATCAGCAGAGACATTTTAGTAGAAGTAGATAATGACAAAAGCTTATATAGTCCTACCGCTTTCTCTCCAAATGGGGACGGTGTCAATGATACCTTTGGCTTGTTTGGTGGCAATCAAGTACGAGAGATTGTTCGAATGCAGATATTCAATAGATGGGGCACACTACTATATTCTAGGACCAATTTACCAACTACCGACAATTTTGAAAATGGTTGGGATGGTAATGAAACGAATGGAGACAAAGCACCAAACGGTATTTACATTTATGTCGCAGAAATTATTTATACGGATGGCACCTCGGAAATTGTGACGGGAGACGTTGCTTTGATGAGGTAGATTTTTTTTGTGATTTAAAGTTTATGATTTTTGCCGTGCTAACCCCTATCAGGACGTTTGGTCAAAGTGTTTTTTACAAAAATCTTACATCATATATCAGAAATCATACATCATATATCTGCCCAAGGTACGCCCCGTAAACTAGGTGGATTTATGATGTATGATATATGATTTAAAATTTATGATTTTTGCCGTGCTAACCCCTATCAGAACGTTTGGTCAAAGTGTTTTTTGCAAAAATCTTACATCATATATCAGAAATCATACATCATATATCTGCCTAAGGTGCGTCCCATAAACTAAATGGATTTATGATGTATGATATATGATTTAAAATTTATGATTTTTGCCGTGCTAACCATCGACACCGTAAGGATTTTAAGTTATGGAAATACCAAAGTTCATCTAAACCACAAAAGCAGTTGACAATTTTACCACATAGATACATAGGTCACATAGTATGACGTGATAACTATGTGCTCTATGTACCTATGTGGTAAAATACAATCCTAGCTTTGTAAGCTTAGTTTTATCAAGTTGCTTTGTTCTTAAATTTGTGGTAAAACTAATAGCAACTGTCTGGATAAACTTGTCAATAATTTCTATTTCTCCTCAATCCACACCTTTATCTTTTCAACAGCCGCTCCCCCATCTTTATTTGTACCACAAATACTACCACCAGCACCAGTCGCTAACTTCTTTCTTCCTTTCAAGGTAGCTTCATAGTGAATGCTATACTTACTAGCCAGATCACCAGTCAACTCCATAGCAAAACCTATTATTTTTCTACGCCGATCTTTTGTGCCGTTATAGGTCCCTGCGGGTGTCCATTTTGTAGCACCTTTTTTATTAATAATCGTTTTGTATCGTAGACTAAGATTGGGAGCATACGGAACAAGCTCTACATTAAAACCACAAAAGCGACTTCCTTCTTTTAGGTCTGTGGCGATCTGCCCTTGGTCAATCGCCACTTCTTTATCTTTAGAATATTGAGCAACTCCTTTTATAGTGTAAGCGATCGTTTCCTCTTCCTTCGCTTTGAGCGCATTTTCAACAGCTACGGCAGCGTTAATTTTTCCATAGCCATAGTAAGGGCTATGCCCCTTGGCATCATAATCTCCATCTTGAATATCTATTTGATCGCAAGAATTTTTAATAATTTCTTTTACTTCTTTCCATCCCAGATTTTCATTTTCAGAAAGCATTAAAGCAATCACGCCTGCCACACCTGGGCAAGAACTAGAAGTCCCCCCAAATTCCGAATAATAATGGCCTTCACTTCCACCTAAAGTTGCTTCTCCATAATTGTCTCCAGCTCGCCCCATTCGATCCGTTGTCCAAATACCAGAGGTCAATGACTTAGGATGTGGTATGAAAGAAGCATAGACATCATTACTAGGGAAACAACACCAAACGGCATTGCCATAATCACTATAATAGCTACGCTTCCCACGATCATTAGAAGCAGCTACGGCAATCACTTGATGGTGACTCGCATAGCCATCTATATCTACGATTTCATTTCCATTTCCTGCTGCCCAAACAATGACACAGCCTTTCCCTCCTCGCCCCTGCTTAACGGCATAGTCTATTGCCAAACGAGTACTATCTGGCAAATCAAAGGGAATAAAATGCAAAGGATCTTGCGAGTCCCACCAAGGTCCATCCGCAGGGCCCCAGCTACAAGAAATGACATCTGCACCATTGTCAGTCGCCCATTGAAAAGCCTTTGCCTCTGCTAGTGAACCTAAGCCACCTGATCGAATGGGCATTAGCCGCGCTTCTGGTGCTACCCCAGAGGCTTTAAATCGACCACTCGCACAAGCTACCCCTGCACAAGGCGTTCCATGATTTTCTTCTGGGCGTTTAGGGCTACCATCGTCAACATTGATAACGGTATCTCTAGGAGCGACTATTTTACCTGGGGTACTGAACTCTTCGTGTGTAACGTCAACGCCATCATCAATGACCGCAATGATTGTTCCTTCGCCTCGATTATATTGCCAAGCCGCTTCCACATGTACATGTTGATCTATAAAATGTCCATTGATTGTTGCAGGTTTTAGGTGCCATTGGTTAGGATGGATAGAACGGTGTTTCTTCTTTCTAACCAATTCTGGGTGACAATATTCTACTTTGGATTTTTTGAGTAAATCCATAGATATATCAAACACCTCCATACCTGTTCCTTTTTCGGCAGCTACAAAAAACGCATTTTTAGCAAATCTTAACTGCTCTTTAATCCTCAGATTACATTCTTTAATGATGGACTTACATTCTTTTTTAGTTACTGAATCTTTAAATTTTAAAAAAAAATTTTCTGTATAAATAACAGGCTCGCCCGACTTTCTATCTTTCAATACTCTCCCTGCAAACTTGACTGATTCTTCCTCTTTTAAATGTCTTCTAATAGTATTTCTCAAACCTGTAGAACTTCTGCTACCTTTGTTGATACATTTGAATACCGTTACATTCGCCTCTGGAAATTTTACAATAGGAATCATTCTTGACATCAAATCTCTTGATGTTTTAGATAAGTCTTCCGCTCCATTATTATTCCCAGTTGGTTCTTTGGTGCGCACAACGACTAGGTCTTGTGCCTCGACTAAATCAAATGTTTTTCCTTTTTTTCCGCCGTATTTATATTGATACATGATGTTGTTGTTTTGGTTTTCTAAACTATGAAGTTGTTTAAAAATAGACTTGTTTGACGGTAGCGATGAAGTAAGGAATGGTGAAATAATAAATTTACATTTTTCTACTTGTTCTTTTTCCTTTCTACTACGTTGAAAAGCCTCGTGATAGCTAGGCTATCCCTACGTTTTTCGCCTTGTAGAAAGAAAAAATAACGGCGCATAAAAACGCAATTTATTAAT
>CAKZUM010000697.1 GCA_937921525.1 uncultured Saprospiraceae bacterium | reverse complement strand
CTAAAAATTGTGAGTGATGGTTCTCCACAAGGGAAAACTGCATTTTTTAGCAAGCCTTACCTAACAGAAGTACCTGGCTGCGCACACGACTGTAGAGGAATTCCCATCTTGGAACAAGAGCAATTAACCCAATTAGTAACTGCGTGTTATCAAAATAACATTCAATTGTACACCCATGCAAATGGCGATGGGGCGATTGATCTTTTATTACAAGCTCATGAAATCGCCGCCGCTACCCTACCCGACTCTAATGCAGACTTGAGGCCTGTTATTATTCATTCTCAATTTGTTCGGCCAGATCAATTAGAAAAATACGCTCAATATAATATGATCCCTTCTTTTTTCACTAACCATGCTTTCTTCTGGGGCGATGTAAATTTAGCTAATTTGGGAACGGAAAGAGCTTCTTTCTTAAGTCCTTTAAAAACGGCTACTGAAATGGGCATTACCTATACCAATCATACCGATTATATCATTACGCCACTTAGTCAGCTATTCTTATTATGGTCAGCAGTCAATAGAATTACGCGCAGCGAAAAAGTATTAGGGGCAGCGGAACGAATTGATCCGTGGGAAGGTTTAAAAGCTATGACCATCAACTCTGCTTACCAATATAAATTAGAAGATAATCGAGGTTCTCTTGCTGTTGGGAAATTAGCAGATTTTGTCATTTTAGATAAAAACCCTTTGACGGTTGACGCTGCTGCTATCAAGGATATTGCAGTGATGGAGACGATTAAGGAAGGTGTTTCTATATTTCGGAAGTAGAGTTATAGCTCTAGTGCTGGGTAGCTCTTGTAGTACTTCAGTTTCAGGGCTCCTGATAGCTCTAGTCCTAGGATTTCATCCTAGGTTATTCGGGTTCGACTACTCCGTAGTCGTTAGTTTTTGACAGCTGTAGTCTACGGTTTTCTATGGTTACTTGATGGCTAGAGGATTACATGCGGCGCTCGAATAAATCCTACGAAGTAAGTTAAACATAAATAACCTCCGATAAAGTCCAAGGGGTTGTTGCACAACTACGAAGTAGTTAAACATGAATAACCTCGGATGAAATCCGAGGAGTAAAAAAAAAATGTCTTTCACAACCGACTTCAAAACTACTATCTACCAACATTACGAGTATCTCACTAATATACCAGCACACCTAATCACCAAAAAGCCAGCACCAGACAAATGGTCAATTATCGAGATAATAGGACATCTTATAGATTCTGCCTGTAATAACCATCGGCGATTCGTAAAGGCCCAATGGCAAGAAAACATGGTATTCGATGGCTATCAACAAGACAATTGGGTGCAAAAGCAGGCCTATCAGCAAGCAGATTGGTTTTTGATACTTGATCTATGGAAAAGCTATAATCTTCATATTTGTCATATTATGGAGCAAACGAGCGAAGAACGGTTAAAAAGAGTGCATACCGAGCATAATTTGCATCAAATCGCTATGATAACCGTTCCAAAAGAAGAATCTGTTACATTAGAATACTTTATGAAGGATTATATATTTCATATTGAGCATCATCTAAAGCAGATTTATTATCTTACGGCTTGATTAGGAGAAGTCAGCCGTCAGATTGTTGAACTTTAGCAATCATAAATCATAGTTCATACATCATAAATCATATATCTATCCAGTTCAAAGCGTGATGGATATAGGAAGTATGATTTCTGATTTATGATGTATGATTTTTCCAGAGTATCCTACTTCCAAGTTAAGAAAATTACACACAACGGACTATGAAGCATCCCCTATTTAAAATTCGGGAAAAAGGAAAATATGGGTTCATCAATGCAGAAGGAGAAGTGATGATAGAACCGCAGTATTATGAAGCCGAAGATTTTTATAACGATTTTTCCAGGGTTCGTTTCAATAATAAGCTAGTACCTTTAGATCATTTAGGTCGCTTACTAATGAAGCACTCTTTCAATCATGTTGGCTACTTTGAAGAAGGCTTGGCTAAAGCTCAACTAGTCAATCTTTGGGGATATATAGACCAACGTGGAAGTATTATTATCGATATACAATTTGAAGAAGTAGGGGATTTCAAAAAAGGAATTGCTCCTGCTGGAAGCATCGGCAAGATGGGTTATATTGATAAAACAGGCAACTTCACGATTGCGCCTACCTTTCAAAAAACGACAGAATTTACAGGTGATTTAGCAGCAGTAATACAGGATGATCTATATGGCTTCATCAATCAACAAGGAGAGGTGGTTATCAAACCTCAATTTAAAGGAGCTACCTCTTTTCAAGGAAATATAGCTACGATCAACGATGGAAATAAATGGGGAGCTATTGATAAAAATGGAACGGTTTTATTCGAACCTCAATTTGAAATAATAGAAGGTTTTTCAGAAGGAGAATTCTTTGAAGGTATGGCACTTGTTTCTCAAAATGAAAAATACGGATTTATTGATGACCAAGGAAATACAGTCGTTGATCCAATCTATGATTTTGCTGGAGATTTTGGGGAGGGCTTGGCATTAGTAGAAATCAACAACACATTTGGTTATATAAATCGTCAAGGAAAGTTAGTTATTCTACCCAAATTTGAAGATGCAGGTGTGTTTTCAGAAGGTTTGGCACAAGTGAAAGTAGATGGAAAATGGGGATTTATAAATACAGATGGCGACTTTGCTATTCCTGCATTATTTGAAGAAGTACAACCGTTTAAGAATGGTTTAGCTTGGATGAGTAGTGGTGAGCAATGGGGCTATATTGATCGATATGGGGAGTCTATTTGGAAGGAAGTTTAGAGGAGAACAGAGAAGGGAGAGCAGAGAATAGAGATGTATTTCGTTTAAAAATGACCAAAACTATAGGAGGCACAAAGCACAGCCTTGCGCCAGCGGCAGCTTGTCAACGTTTCGCTAGCGCAAGGCTGTGCCTTGTATTTACTATCAAGAAGGCTTTGCCTTTTAAATCATAATAAAACCTACCCCTTCAACAACTCCACCATAGCCACACGCCCTTCCCCAAACGACTCCGCATAATCCAGAGCAGTCTGCCCATTCTTATTGACAATCGTTTTATCTGCTCCTTCTGCTAATAAGCCATTCACCCAATCTACTCGATTATACTTGATCGCCCATTCTAAAAGAGACTTACCCCCTACAATTTGATTTAAATCAATCTTATGCTTTGCATATAAAGGTAATAAGCCAATAGATCCCTCTTCCATTCCTTTTAATAAAGGAGAGGTTCCTTCTTTGCCACCAAAATTAATATCTGCACCTGCTTTAATTAACTGATCCAACATTTTAGGATCATTGAAGGCAATATATTGTAGACTTAGCTTTTGCTTTTTATCATTAATGGCATTGGGGATAGCTTCTGGATTTTGCTTCTCCAACATGAATTTTACTAGCTTATGAGACTTCATTTCTACGGCTAGGCTTAGTGGCGAATGCCCTTTTTTTGCCGTGCTTTTAAATATATCTGCTCCTTTATCAATCAAAGCACCCGTTGCTTTTGCATGTTTCTGCTCTATAGCTGCTAGTAGTGGTGTTAAGCCCGTTTTAGGA
>CAKZUM010000696.1 GCA_937921525.1 uncultured Saprospiraceae bacterium | reverse complement strand
TCACATAGTATGACGTATGCTATGTGACCTATGTATCTATGTGGTAAAAACACCCCTAGCTATGTCATTTTTAATTTTATCAAACTACTTCATTCCTAAATTTGTGGTATAACTAGTATCAACTACGTTGATAAACTTGTCAAAACTGCAAAACATTTTTAAACAACTTCATGACTTCAGCACTGCTCAAATCTCCTTTCTTTATTCATTACTAATGGTATGAATATTGTAATTATATATTATTAATTTCCCCATTTTGAAATTAATAATCTCCCCTAAACAACATAGCTATTTTGCTCACCCATATCTGTAAATAGTTAATACCGTCATGTATAATACCCTGTCAATCAATGAAAAACTTTATAAAAATAATAGTAAGACGATTATTGACGAGAAGTATAGCAATACTTTTACTCCTACTTTATATAGCAGATTTAAGTGCAGAGATAACCAACAATATTTATTTTAGTAATATTGATAAAAAAGACGGACTATCAAGTAATTATATCAATCAAATTGTTAGAGATAACCAAGGTCTCATTTGGATAGCCACCAATGATGGTTTATGTAGATATGAATCCCATGATAGGTTTAAGATATACCGATCTGTTAAAGGAAATCCTAATAATTTGCAATCGGATAATATTAAGACGCTCTATACGGATAGTAAAGATAACCTTTGGATTGGTACAAGAGGAGGTGGGCTGACAAGGCTTCACCAACCCTCAGGAACATGGACTACTTTTAAAAATGATCCTCATAATTCTAACTCGATCAGCAATGATGAAATTCTTACTATTCTTGAAGATAAAAATGGAAGATTGTGGATTGGAACAGAGAATGGTTTAAATGTATTTGATTCAGATGCTGAAACTTTCTTTTCATTCAAAGTTAATAGTAATGACCCAGATGCACTTCAAAGCAAAGCTGTATTAACTATTCATGAAGACAAAAAGGGTTGGATTTGGGTAGGTACTTGGGGCGGAGGCTTGCACCTGCTAGTAACTCCCTTGGGAGGAGATATATATAAAAGTCATTTTAGAAATTTTAAACCTAGTAAAAAAATAGCTAGTCATAATGTATGGACGATGCTGCAATCCAGTCCGCAAAATTATTGGATAGGAAGTCATGGTAGTGGCCTTTTTAGAATGCTACTCCCAGATAATACATCCAACATAGCTGGCGAACAAGATTGGCAACCAATATTTAAAGAGTATCCACTTGATTCCAAAAATCAATATAGTTACGACATAAAAGATATTTTTTTAGAAAAAAATGGATCACTCTGGGTTGCTACTGCTGATGGGGTTTACTATAATGATTTTCAAACAAAAGATAATCCTTCAGATGAAAATTCTAATTTTAAATTTATTAGAATTGCTCACGATAATACAAATCCACATTCCTTAAAAAACAATACGGTCAACGACATATTTCAGGATGTTCATGGCTTAATCTGGTTAGGCACTTCCAGTGGAATTAGTATGTTTAGTCCCTATACGAATCAGTTCTCTCAATATCAATCTAGAAATATTTTTGGGGAAACACCACTCTTCAAAAATCTATATGTAGATGAAAATGGAGTCGCTTGGATTCTTTCTAGAGAAGAAGGGTTAGTAAAGTATGCCTTCGACAAAAAAGAGTATGAAGTAGTCTTGACTAAAGATCATCCTTTTGCAAAAAATACCGATATATTAACCAGTTCAGATAACCAATTTCTTTTAGCAGGTTCAGGAGAAGGTATTGGTTTGATCAATATGAAAGATTTATCTACAAAATACTACCCTTTTGATAAATTGTTAAATTTTAACAAACACGATCTCAATATAATAGATATTTATCGGGATCAGGAAAAAAACATTTTATGGGTAGGAACAGAAAGTGGTCTGTTAGTTGTAGATGAGCAAACTGGAAAAGTCTACAGCTATGTACATAATCCAGAGAACCACCTGTCTATTAGTGATAATTCCATTAACTCGATAGCTAAAGATAATAGAGGCAATTTATGGATCAGTACCTATAATGGCCTCAATCGGGTATCCTCAAATCCAACTATAAAAAATCTAATCTTTGAACGTTTTCATAAAGACGCATTAGACGAGAAACACAAGGCACCCACCAATAGATTTACTGCATTAAAGGCAGATGGAGATAATATATATGTTGGTACAACGGACGGCTTGTATGTCTATAATTATGAATGTAGTTGCTTCATTAATTACAGTAAAAATTCCAACAAATTTTGGATACAAAGTATTGAAGTTAATTCTGAAGGAAATCTTTGGCTTAGTACTACTGAAAATCTTTTAAAATTTGATATTAAAACCAAACAGTTTAAGATTTTTGAAGAGGAGGACGGCCTAGCCGATATTAATTTCATCCTTAATGAAAGTTATTCTGATAAACTACAAAATTTTTATTTTATCAATGAATCTGGTATTTCTTATTTTAAGTCCGAAAAAATGAGAACGAATACCATACCTCCTAAAGTAGCCATAACAGAAATTAAGCTCTTAGATAATAATGGAGAAAGATGGCAGGATATCAGTTCAATAAATCAAATAGATCTAAAACATGGCGTCTATTATTTATCGATTTATTATGCTACGTCTAATTATGATAGAATAGAAAAAAATCAATATGCCTACAGACTAAAAGGCTTCGAAGAAAGATGGAATTATTCCAATGAAACAATTGCTACTTATACCAATCTCGATCCGGGCAATTATACATTTGAAGTAAAAGCAGCCAATATTGACGGAGTTTGGTCTACCGTTCCGCAAACATTCACCATACATAAGCAACCTGCTTATTGGCAAACTACTTGGTTCAAAATAGCGAATCTCTTAGGTATTTTTCTTCTATTTTTACTTGGTAGTAAATGGTATAATCAAACGCTTGCAAAAAGAAATTTGCTGCTAAATGAATACAATCAAAAACTAAGTATAGAAATACAAGAGCGTAAAAACGTAGAACAAGCTTTACAAGAAAAGAGTGACTTTACTAATCAATTGATGAATAGTATGCCTCAAAATATTTGTTGGATCAATGAAGACAAACAATTTATGGGAGCGAATACCGCTTTTATTGATCTGTTTGGCATTGAAAATCAAGCAGCATTAAATTCTTTGTCACTTGACCAGTTTACATCCCCAGTTTTACTTAAACGAAACTACTTTGATGAAAGCTTAATTAACCAGTTATTTGAATCCAAACAAGCAATCCTAGGAAAAATAAATGAATATACCACGGACAATCAAGGCGAGAATAAATCTTATTGGTTCAAGCAAGATTATATTCCTATAAAAAATAAAAATGCTAAACTAGTAGGTGCGATCATTTCAAGTACAGACATCACTAGATTACACAATGTAGAGGAACAATTAAGAACATATAACAATCAACTAATACAGTCTAATAAAGAGTTAGAGCAATTTGCTTATATCGCCTCTCACGATTTGCGATCCCCTTTAACAACCCTTATTAGTTTTACAAAAATTTTAAAGAAAAAATTAGCACATAAATTAGACGCAACAGAAGTAGAATTAATGGGATTTATTTCCGATGGTGCTTCCAATATGCAAGAACTAGTAAATGCCATATTAGAATTTTCCAGAATCAATAATCAAGAAACAAAATATAAACCACTCTCCCCTTATAGATTATTGAATAACTTAAAATTAGAAATGGATGCAGACATAAAATCTAGTAATGCCACTATATTATTGGGTGAGATGCCAGATACTATTTTTGGAGATCGAATAAAAATAAAACAAGTACTTCAAAATCTAATTGCTAACGGAATCAAATTTACAAAGAAAGAAGTTTCTCCTATTATAGAAATAAACTGTAAAATACAAAAAGACTATTGGCAGTTCGAAGTGAAGGATAATGGCATTGGGATTAACAAAGAATTTAATGATAAAATTTTCATGCTCTTCCAAAGACTTCACACAGCTACCCAATATGAGGGCACAGGTATAGGTCTTTCTTTGTGTAAAAAAATTGTGAAGCAGCATGGTGGGGAAATTTGGGTAGAGAGTAAAGAAGGGGAAGGAAGTACTTTTTATTTTACAATAAAGAAAAATCCTAAACAGAAAAACATTCCATATTTATCGGAAGTAAATCACGAAGCTTTAAAAATAGAAACAACTCAAATCAATGCTAATTAATTTTCAAAAATTGAATACTATTTCAAAGACCTTTGGCTTTCAATTATTACCGTGGATAAGATAATCAATCCTCCCACAATACTTCTCCAATCAGGAAATTCTTGAAGAAATAATATCGCTAACCCGATACCAAAAATAGGCTGCATACTACTGATGATACTAGCGGTGCTTATGGAAAAATGCTTAAAGCTATTCAAAAATAAGGTATGTCCTATTGCCGTAGTTACCAATCCTAGAAATACTAGAAAGGGTACTTGAGATTGGACTACTTTCCAATCGTTTTCAAAAAACCAAAAAACGGGTAACAATAAAACGACCGTAATAATTACTTGATAGAATAAAAGGACAGAGCCATTGAATGCAGTAATATGTTTTTTCAAAATTACATTTCTAATGGCATAGGAAAATGCAGAAAGTAAACCGAACAATAGTCCTTGTGTCTCTGTGTTCCTAAAATCAAACGAAGGCACTAAAAAGTAAATACCTACCAATATAAAAGCACTTAAAAGTAAATGAATTGGCTGTAGTTTCGACTTTAAAAATATGGGTTCTAATAAAGTGGTTATTATTGGATATGTAAATAATGCCAACATTGCAATTGCTACATTCGACCATTTGAGTGCATAAAAGTAGGTAATCCAATGCGTACCCATCAATACACCAGATGCGAAAATAACCATACCGTACTTTGGAATATCAAAGCTCAAACGATACCCTTTCCAATAACAATATCCTCCTAAAAACAGTAAAGCAAAAAAGGCCCTATACCATACAATTAAGGCTGCTGGCAATGATATATATCGCCCCAATGGCCCAGAGGTACTGATACATAGCATGGCTAAATTGATAATCAACAAATACTTTACTTGCTCATTTTTCATAGGTCAATTTCTAAGTAAGGGACTAGGAAAAAATAATAAGTCCGTCCAAACGGCGGAGTTATTGTTTTGTCGTTACTAAGTTAGAAGAAAGTTATTCAAAGTTAATCTTCATTAGTGTTTATTCCATTTTTTTTGTATAAAGGTGTAACCGTTAAGTTAAGAGGCGAACTCTTAGTAGCAGACACTTAGAAAGTGGCTGATACTTCGGGCTATGAACAGGTGTCAGCCATTTTTAAAATGTCTGCCACCAAAAAAAAGTCAAAATCGTAATATGTAATTCATTGGAAAATGTTTGGGTCGATGGTTGAAGTTTGTAACTTCAACCTAATATTTTGAAAGTTTGTAACTTTCTTCCACTAATACATATTATAAAAACGACTTTTCGTTCGCCCTTGTATAATGAAAATCGAGTCTTGTTTGTCAACGTTGTAGTAAGTATTCCAGAGTAGATCGAATTGGAGGGTGAATGGCGAGTGTTTTTTTTTGCAAAATGACCCAAAAAAGTAAATTTTCCAACTAATATAACAATATAAATTTATGTTGTTTAATACATAGAAACATACATTCATTTGTTTTTAAAAATCAAGAAATAATAGTCATTAAAATATTTATAAAATTATGTACACCATCAAAAATCTATTGTATCTATTAGTTTTAGGGTTAGTAATTTCTTGCCTATTTCCTAGTTGTACAAAGTCTACTACTCTCGCAGTAAACAACGCCAAGAAAGTCATGGAGGAAACAAATTCAGAAACACCTCCACAAGAAATAAGTACCTTTTTCCTTGTAAGACATGCCGAAAAAGCTTCGACAGGCGAAGACCCAAGCCTCACGACAGAAGGTCAAGAACGAGCGGAAGAACTGGCTCGATTTTTACAAGAAGTACCTATAGATGCCATCTATTCAACGGATTATAAGCGAACAATGGAGACGGCTATGCCTACTGCAACCGCTAAAAACGTACCTATAGAATCGTATGATCCTAGTGACTTAGCTACGTTTGCCGCAGCATTACAGGAAGCTACGACTAATAAAAAAATATTAATTGTTGGTCATTCCAATACTACTCCCGCATTAATTAATATATTTGCCAACTCTGACCAATATACCAGCTTATCAGAAAAGCAATATGATAATATGTACATCCTTTCTTCTGTTGATAGGAAGGTGGCCGATGTATTGACTATCAAGTATGGAAAAGTATCTCCATTTTAGAAGTCAAATGTCAGACCGTTCTAGTTAGCTGACGTTAACGGAACGGTCAGGTGTCGGCACTATGATGTTGACTTAATGATGCTTCAAGTAGCGGAGTGTACTGATAAAATTAATCACCCGAATTTAAAAAGTATGGAATTAGAAACAGGTGTTGCATTAGATTTGCAAGCATTAAGTGATCGTTATAAAGCATTGGACGTTTACAAAAGAGTAGAGCAATTGTATAAGGAATTTGATCATAAAGATATTATGTTGACCTCTTCCTTTGCAGCCACTTCTGCTTTTTTATTAAAAGTCTTTTCAGACGTTAATAAAGAGCAAACGATTTATTTTATTGATACAGGCTATCATTTTAAAGAGACGTTGATTTATAAAGAATATTTGACACAACTGTATGATTTAAAGGTAGTCAATATTCAGGCAGAACCCGCTCGGCATGAACTGACCTCCTCTACAGAAATGTGGAAGACCCAGCCGAACAGATGTTGCCACTACAATAAGGTAGAACCCCTCCAAAAAATAAAAGATAAATATAAGATTTGGGTCTCTGGTTTAATGATGTGGCAAAGTGATTTTAGAAGCTCTTTGAATATATTTGAGCAAAAAGAATCTATCGTCAAGTTTTATCCATTATTAGATATTGACTTCATAGGAAGGGATGCTTTTATTAGAGATCATCACTTACCTTTTCATCCACTAAAATCAAAAGGATATTCTTCTATTGGATGTTCTCATTGTACTGTCCCCGGTGACGGTCGTTCTGGTAGATGGAATAACTCTCCTAAGACAGAATGTGGTTTGCATTTATAAGTAACAACGAAATAATTTCGATTATTTTAAGTTCAATAATTTTTTAAAGCAAAAAAAATTCTATTTTGTGGCACAAAATTTACTGAATGGGTGGATTATTCACTACCTATTTCCTAACAAAACGAACTTAATAAATGGCAATTTTTTCCTTCCTTGCATTTACACTCCTTGTAGCAGGGGTAGCGTATTGGTCTACTAGAGGTACCAATGAACAAACATCTGACGGGTATTTTTTAGGTGGCAGAAGCCTTACAGCACCCGTAATAGCTGGGTCTTTATTATTGACAAATCTATCCACAGAGCAGTTAGTTGGGTTAAATGGGCAGGCATATACAGAGGGTATATTAGTCATGGCTTGGGAAACCTTAGCGGCTATTGCCATGGTCGTGACAGCACTATTTTTGTTGCCACGTTACTTACAAGGAGGTATATCAACAGTTCCTCAATTTTTAGAAGATCGCTATGATACGACTACTAAAACGATCACCTCTGCCCTATTTCTATCAGGATACGTAATCGTTTTGTTGCCGATAGTCTTGTACTCAGGGTCTTTAGCATTAGTGACTATGTTTGACATTCCTAGTTTGTTAGATGTATCTCATACTACTGCATTGTGGATATGTGTATGGGGTATTGGTATTACAGGATCTATATATGCAATATTTGGAGGCTTAAAAGCTGTGGCGGTATCAGATACCATTAATGCTATTGGACTTTTGATAGGTGGTTTACTAATTCCCTACTTTGGGCTACAGCATATTGGAGGAGGCAGTGCAACAGAAGGAATGTCTATATTGATGAGAGAAGCACCTGAGAAATTTAACTCTATAGGTGATAGTAAGGCATCTGTTCCGTTTTCAACGATCTTTACAGGTATGATGTTAGTACAGCTTTTTTATTGGGGAACGAATCAAGCTATTATACAAAGAGCATTGGGGGCTGTGAATTTGAAGGAAGGACAAAAGGGGCTACTACTAGCCGCATTCTTTAAAATATTGGGCCCTTTAATTGTGGTTTTACCTGGTGTTATAGCTTTTCATATATTTAAAGGCAATTTGGAAATTCCCGATCAAGCGTACCCTAAATTGGTAAAAGAAGTATTACCTATAAGTTTGCTAGGTTTTTTCGCTGCTGTATTATTTGGGGCTATACTTAGTTCTTTTAATAGTGCTTTAAATAGTTCTGTCACTTTATTCGGATTAGATATTTATAAAGAACATATCAATCCAGATGCTTCAGATGCACAAGTTGTTAAATATGGAAAGGGCTTTGGTATCATACTAGCGATTTTAGCTATGTTCGTTGCACCTATGATCGCCAACGCTCCTGATGGATTATTCGGCTATCTCCAAGAAGTCAATGGTTGTTATAGCATTCCTATCCTGACAATTATCATTGTTGGTTATCTTACAAAATGGGTGCCTGCAATTGCAGCTAAAGTGGCTATTGTTCTAGGTGTCATTCTATATTCTATTAGCCAATTTGTTTTAAAGCCTTTTGTTTTTGGAGACGACAACTATCTTCCTTTTCTTCATGTTATGGCGATAACATTTGTAATAAATGTATTAATAATGCTAGCTATTGGAAAAATTAGACCTAGAGAAGTAGCCTTTGAATTACCATACACGAAGCAGGTAGATATTACTCCATACGCTTTAGTTAAGCCATTAGGTGCACTTATTTGTGCAGTTGTTATTGGAATATATGTGTATTTTGCTCAGTAGGAGCGTTTATAAAATAGAGTTGATCTAAACCACAAAAGTAGTTGACAATTTTACCACATAGATACATAGGTCACATAGTATGACGTGATGACTATGTGCTCTATGTACCTATGTGGTAAAATACAATCCTAGCTTTGTAAGCTTAGTTTTATCAAGTTGCTTTGTTCTTAAATTTGTGGTAAAACTAATAGCAACTGTCTGGATAAACTTGTCAGTATTAGCCCCTTATTTAAGAACCTTCAGAAAAAAAATAAAAAAACAATCTTTTTGTTTGCTTTTAGGAAAAAAGCATTGTAGTTTTGCATTCGCTTTTAGAAAAAAGCAAGTTGATTTGGTAGCTCAGTTGGTAGAGCATTTGACTTTTAATCAAAGGGTCCTGGGTTCGAGCCCCAGCCAGATCACATAATATAATTAATTGATATTCAATTGGTTATGAAAAATTAAAGCCTTGCAGTAATGCAGGGCTTTTTTTTTGAGGTTACACAAAATGATATTCAAATCTTAAACAACTTCATAGCCAAAGATGAAAAGAGCGAAGAATAACTGTATATTCTATTATTTCGTCATTACTTATTAAAACAGGTAACAGATGGGGCTATTGATTCAATTAGAAAAATGTTAGTAGAATGGGTAAACTATCAGCGAATGAAGAAGGTTTAATAGAATCTGTAAAGACTATTATCTTAAGCGCTAAGAATAAAGTAGCCGTTTATGTAAACGCAGAGCTCACCATGTTATATTGGGCTATAGGTACCCATATCAATAATTATATTTTAGAGGGCAATAGAGCAGAATATAATAAATCTATTATTAAAAATTTAGCGGAGGCATTGACATTAGAATTTGGAAAGGGATGGTCTGAAAAACAACTTAGACATTGTCTCCGTGTTGCAGAGAGTTTTGTCCAAGATACAATTGTCTCCGCAGTGCAGAGACAATTAAGTTGGACACATATTAAAATAATTGCTTATGAAAAAGACGAACTAAAGCGACAGTTTTATTTAGAAATGGCTGCTACTCATAAATGGAGTACGAGACAATTGAGTGAGCAAATAGATAAAATGCTGTACGAACGGACGGCTTTAGCACAAAAGCCAGCAGCACAAATTCAACAGGCAATTAAAGACTTATCAAATGATATTATTCAAGCAGATGTTGTATTTAAAAGTTCGTATGTACTTGATTTTTTAGGATTAAAAAATACTTTTTCAGAAAAAGAATTAGAGGATGCTTTAATTAGCCAGATTCAGGCTTTTATCATGGAACTAGGTAAAGGGTTCACTTTTGTGGAAAGGCAGAAACGAGTTTCTGTTGATGCTACCGATTACTATTTAGATTTATTGTTTTACCATCGAAAGTTGAAAAGATTAGTAGCGATTGATTTAAAATTGGGCAAATTTAAACCCACCTATAAAGCTCAAATGGAGCTTTATCTCAAATGGTTGGATAAGTACGAAAAAGAAAAAGGAGAAGAAAAACCAATTGGTCTAATTTTATGTAGCGAAGGAAACACGGAGCACGTGGAGCTTTTATTACTCGACCAAGAAGATATAAAAGTCGCTCAATATTTATTAGAATTTCCCTCCAAAGAATGGTTTAGTCAAAAATTAAAACGAGCAGTTGCTATTGCTCAACAATTGAATGACGACAACAACAAATCGTAGACATTAATGGTATTTTTAAACCTGAACAGTTGTACGAATCGCCTTATACAGATATCTAATAACCTTATAAATCAATATAGTACTCTATTTAAATTTCATTCTATATCGTGATTAAAAGAAACAGGGAGGAAGACTCTAGTGTATAGTAACACAGAATTTATTCTGAGAGACTATCGAGCGCAGTGCAGATAATACATAAGCTATCTGCGCTGCGCTCAATAGTCGTCCAGAATGAATTCTGGGCTACAAACCGTCATTAAACTTTTCTCCATCCCAATTGTATTATCAAAACATACATTACAGTCACAAAAAAATAAACAATGCCAAAAATACTAGCCTTCGGTGCCAGCAGTAGCAAAGCCTCTATTAACAAGCAACTAGCCAATTATGCTGCTAATCAATTAGCGGATGCAGAAGTAGTCTTATTAGATTTGAACGACTTTGAAATGCCAATCTATAGCATAGATCGAGAACAGGCAACAGGTATTCCGCAATTAGCCAAAGATTTTAAAAAATATATAGCCGATGCGGATGGGATACTGGTTTCCTTTGCAGAACACAATGGCGCATATACTGCTGCCTACAAGAATATTTATGATTGGGCATCCAGATTGGAGGGGAGTGTATGGCAGGATAAGCCGATGTTGTTGATGGCAACTTCTCCCGGTGGTCGAGGTGCGCAAGGGGTATTAAAATTAGCACATGACAGTTATAGTCATGGGAATAAGCAAGTAGTTGGTTCTTTTTCTTTACCTTCGTTCCAACAAAATTTTTCTTTGGAGAAGGGGATTTTGGATGGGGAATTAAAAGGGCAATTGTTAAGTTTG
>CAKZUM010000695.1 GCA_937921525.1 uncultured Saprospiraceae bacterium | reverse complement strand
GTACAAACTGATTATCAGAAGTTTAAGGTTTTGGCGAAGCATCAAAATTGTTGCCTAGCGAGCTAGGTGACCATTTTGATGGGAAGCCAAGTTCTTAAAATGCTGGTTATCAGGAAGTAGAAATTTAGACATACTCTAAGCTCTAGGCATAAAAAAAGGCGACTGATAGCATTTAAGTAGGTCAACTCAATTAAACGGATAATTTATCAATATCTTTTTATTTAAACATCCACTCCCCCGTCTCCCCCTTAGCAATTTGTGCTATTTTGGATTTTCTTCGGTTTGATTCATCTAATAAAGTGATTTGCAACGTATTATCATCTATCCACTTAGGCAAAACAGGATTATAGCCGACTATGTTCTCTTCAAAAGCTAGTTCAAAGCTGCCTGTATCATAGCTCATAATCTGAATACCATTGAAATCTCCTCGCCCTTTCCAGTCTGTATTAACCCCCACAATATGATTGCCTTCAGGAGAAGCCTTGGGATAGCCCTTCATCGCTATTAATTCTCCAGATTTATCATCTACTAGTACATATTCACTAGAATCTCGGTAATTAGCGAGTACCGCAAAAAAGCCCATTTCTTTGATGTAATATCTAAAATCGTAGACCGTATCTCTTCCAATATTTTGCAAACTTAGCTGTTCTCCGCTTAAGAGAGAAAAATCTATCCCAGCAGCAGAAGCAGTTACTCTGGAAGCATTATTTTTTAATTCCCTAAACTGTACTCTTTCAAAACATTTGGTAGCTTGGGTAACTTGTCGTGCTTTTTCTAATTTTAAACAATCATCATAAGGCGTACCTGATTTATCCACCCCTACTTTATAAAACTTTACACCACCACCATAGACCCATCCTTCTTTTCCTGTTTTGGTGGTTACTTTTAACCAGGGTTCTTCGAATAAAGTACCTCTTAAACTAATTTTCTCCGTAAAGTCCGATTTTTCACCTGCAAAATCCAATGGCTCCCCTTCTTTTAAAGTGACAACTATGGGGCTATTCGTGGTCGGTTCCTCCCGCATTCGAAGCTCATTGACCCATGTATAAATTTCTGTCACAGCAGGTGTTGCGGGGACTGGTGCTTTCGCTGCTGTATCAACCGCCACAGGTGCATCTACTCCTTTATTTTCAGACAAAGGATTAGAAGTATTTTTACAAGAAAAAAATAGTGTAATAATTATTAATAAACTATTAACAAGTAATTTAGACATGATTATTTCTTTTAATCGTTGTGTTTACAGTCTTATTTAGACAAGCTCTTAAAATACACTACTGGACATTTTAAAGAGCAGAGAATAGAGAGCAGAGAGCAGAGACAGGTTTCGTTTAAAAAATAACGAAATTTCATAGTTTTTTAAACGAAATCTATCTCTGTTCTCGCTTCTCTGCTCTCTATTCTAAAAATGTCCAATAGTGTACTCTTAAAAGTAAGTTTGGGGTCAAGTGCAGTAAATTTCTGACTACGAAAGACAAATTTATAAAACCTAAAGGTAACTCTTATTATGAAGAAGATAATTTATAGCCTATTTCTTTTTTTATTAGTCCCTTCTTTTCTATCGGCTAGTGAGGCATTTCATCAATATATTGCACAGTATAAGCATATCGCTATTCAGGAGATGCATCGAACGGGGATACCTGCAAGTATCAAATTAGCTCAAGGTTTATTAGAGTCGAATGCAGGTAGAAGTACCCTAGCTAAAAAAGCCAATAATCACTTTGGTATAAAATGCGGTGGCAAACAATGGAAGGGAAAAACCTATCATCGAAAAGATGATGACTACAAACGAGGCAAGTTGGTAAAATCCTGTTTTAGAAAATACAAAAGTAGTGAAGCTTCTTATTTGGCGCATTCTGATTTTCTAAAAAAAGATAATTATAGGCGGTATGGTTCTTTATTCCAGCTACGTACAACCGATTATAAAAAATGGGCAAAAGGGTTAAAAAAGGCGGGCTATGCTACGAGTAAAACTTACGATCGAAAGTTGATAAAAATTATAGAAGAATATAAATTGTATCAGTACGATACCGCTTTACCTTCTTCTTCTTATCCAAACCGACCTATTGTCAAAAAAGAAGTACCCTATCTGTATATCAATGATGTTAAAATGGTCTATGCTCAAGAAGGAGATACGCCTACCACTATTGCCGAACGGTTAAATACGTCCCCTAGTCGTATCATTTCTTATAACGAACATATTACGGCAGCGAGTCAATTTATAGAAAAGGAAACACCCATTTTTATCCAAAAGAAAAGAAAACGATATAGAGGTAAGAAAAAGTATCATACGGTACAAGCAGATGAAACGCTCTATGATATTGCTCAATTATATGGGCTTCGTTTAGATTGTCTGCTTAAGAAGAATAAAATACCTACAAGCAAAGAAGCTGCTGCTGGGGAGCGTATTTATTTAAAAAGAAAAGCAAAAAAAAGTCCTCTTTTTCGTATCAATACATCTAATAATACGTCTAAACAAAAGACTAATTCTTCAGTTACAACTCCTGAAACCGAAACGATCCTTCAGGAAGCTACTTACCAAGACTCCACACCCAATTCTCAATCTACTATCTATCATACAGTTATACAAGGAGAAACGCTTTGGCGTATTTCTAAAAAGTATGGTATCTCTGTAGAAAAATTAATGTCTCAAAACAACTTGTCTTCTACAACGATACGTACTGGAATGACATTACGAATTAAATAAATTATATCAAGTTTTTAGAACAGCGAGAAGAGAGCGTAGAGACGTATTCCGTTTAAAAACAATGAAATTTTGTCTGTTTTCAAACGAAATCTATCTCTGCTCTCTATTCTCTATTTAGGGCGAACGAAAAGTCGTTTTTATAATGAAGTTCTTTAAAAATGTATAACTGGATTATTTGCAAGTCATTGATTGTTAATGACTTCGCCTTTTTTATTTCCCGTAGCTAAGGCTACGAAAAATAAAAAAGGCTGTGTCCTAACAATCAAGCACTTACAACTAACCTCAGTCTACATTCTTAAACAACTTCTTAGATAACTAGCAAGATTTACTTTAAAGATAAGTTAAATTGGACATAATAGCCGATTTTATCGACAATATGCCTTTTTTATAGGATGATCTGTTTTATTGTAAAGACTAATTGTTTTCTAGAAGGTTGCAAAAGGTTAGGATTAAGTTAAATTAAAGGTTGATCTCAGTATATTGGTACAGCAGTAATCTAAACAACTTCATTTCTAAATAGTGTTTGGACGAAGACGCATACTATTTTTAGATATGTTCTCGGTCAGCCACTAAATAACCGAATCAATGACCAAAACTTGGTGGAAAGAAGCCGTTATCTATCAAATCTATCCGAGAAGTTTTAAAGATAGTAGTGGGGATGGGGTAGGAGATCTTAATGGGATTACTCAAAAATTGGAGTATTTAGCTTATTTGGGCGTAGATGTACTTTGGTTAAGTCCCATCTTTAAATCCCCAAATGATGATAATGGCTATGATGTGAGCGACTATTGTGCCATTATGGAGGAGTTTGGGACAATGGCAGATTTTGACAAATTATTAGAAAAGGCACATCAACTTGGATTAAAAGTTATTTTAGATTTAGTGGTGAATCATTCGTCAGACGAGCATGAATGGTTCCAAGCCTCTCGCCAATCTGATGACAACCCTTACAGTGACTATTACATATGGGAAAAAGAAAACCCCAATAATTGGCAATCTTTTTTTGGGGGCGATGCTTGGACGTATGATGAACAGCGAGAGGCCTACTACTTACATTTATTTACAAAAAAGCAACCTGACTTAAATTGGGAAAACCCGAAAGTGCGAGAAGAAGTGTATCAACTGATGCGTTTTTGGTATGAGAAGGGCGTAGATGGATTTAGAATGGATGTCATTCCATTGATTTCCAAAAGACCTGGTTTCCCCGATGCACCGAATGATGATTTTAAAAATACAATAGATAACATTTATTCCAATGGACCTAGAGTGCATGAATTTTTAAAAGAAATGAATGAAAAAGCCAATGCCCCTTATGATGTAATGACGGTCGGGGAGGGGATAGGTGTTTCTAAAGAACAATGCTTGGACTATGTCGGCGAGGAACGCTCAGAGTTAAATATGCTTTATCATTTCGATCACTTGTTTTTAGGATATGAGGGCGGGGATCGTTTGAAAAGTGCTGGCTTTACTTTACTCGAAGTAAAGCAGATATTTAGAGAATGGCAAGAAGCGATTGGGAAGAGGGGCTGGTTAAATGTTTGTTTGGATAATCATGATTTTGCTAGAATGGTTTCTCGATTTGGAAACGATCAAGCATTTAGAAAGGAATCTGCCAAACTATTAGCCACCTTATTATTGACCCAAAAAGGAACACCTTGTATCTATCAAGGTAGTGAAATTGGAATGACCAATGTTGCTTTCCCATCTATAGAAGATTATGACGATGTGGCCAACTTAAGTACTATTGCGGAATGGCGTGCCGAAGGAAAGGATATGAAAGAATTGCTCCGTCGAATTCAAGAAGGCGGAAGAGATAATGCAAGAACGCCTGTGCAATGGGATAACACGGCTAATGCGGGTTTTACAACAGGCAGTCCTTGGTTGAAAGTCAATCCTAATTATCCAGAGATCAATGTCGCCAATGCTTTAGTTTATAAAAATTCTATTTTCTATTATTATCAAAAAATGTTGTTGCTTCGTAAGCAGCATAAAACTTTGGTGTATGGTGCTTACACGGAATACTTACCGAACCATTCAGCTGTTTATTTTTATGAACGATCAGGAGAGACTAGACGCTATTTGATTTTATTAAATTTGTCGGACGAAG
>CAKZUM010000694.1 GCA_937921525.1 uncultured Saprospiraceae bacterium | reverse complement strand
GAGGTTAGTTGTAAGTGCTTGATTGTTAGGACACAGCGTTTTTTATTTTTCGTAGCCTTAGCTACGGGAAATAAAAAAGGTGAAGTCATTAACAATCAATGACTTGCAAATAATCCAGTTATACATTTTTAAACAACTTCTCAAAGAGTTTTTATAAAAATCCAGTTACTCCTTTACTAACTTTGCATATCGCATTGAACCATCTTGTCCTTTCACACTTACAAAGTAAACTCCCGAAGGTAAAGTATTTGTTGGCAAAGAGATTTGCTGTGAGCCAGCAGTATTTCCTCTATAAATCATAGAAGTCATCAACTGCCCACTCGTACTTAGTATTTCAATATTTAATGTTTGCGGCTTTAATATAGACAATTTCAAATTAGTGATTCCATCACCTGTAGGATTTGGTGAAAGGACTAATTTGGAATTGATTGGCGAAGCAGCCGTCGTGAAATCTAAATCAATATTGACTATTTCTTCTGTATTGGCAATATACGCCTCTGCCATTGTCAAAGAAGAACTAAGTTTTAGAAAATCACTCAGTTGTCCTTCTTGTGATGCTTTAAACACTAAAGTAAACAAATCATCTGAAGCACGTTCCTTTACATCAAACCAACTAAATGCTAATTGACCTCTTTCTTTTTGACGAGTATTCATATTAGTTGCTTTAAAATTGGGAATAGCTATTTCTTCTATTCCTTCATATTGAAGTGCCGCAGCATCAAAATCTATAGTAAACTGAAAACCCAATAAAGGTGCTATATTGTGCAAAGAAAATGGTACGGATATAATGTCTCCCGCTTTGACTGTCTGTTCTGTCACAGACAAATCTATCGTATTCGCATAAGAACGAGGTTCTGAAGAATGGAAAAGCTCATTAGGATTTGCAGAATTATTTACATCTCCTATTTTGACTCCCGTAAAAGCCAAATCTACTAAATCTCTTAAAGAATTAAACTCAAGTGCATCTGGGAAAAACCGCCAAGAACCTGCTGGAAGTGTGGTTTCTATTCCTAAAATTACTTGTTGCAATAATACAATATCAAAAGTAGTGACACTATTCGATTTATTCGCATCTGCAGCCACTTCTTGAATCGCATTGGAAAATGGTTCTGTCCCCAAAATATGTTTAGTAATAATCACTAAATCAAAAGTAGTTAGACCGTTTAAAATATTGCTATTTTTTTCAGGTGTAACAATAAACGCTCCGTTATCTGGTAGATCTGGTGTTAAAAATTGTCCATTTGCTGAAGTTGTAATGGTCGTGTCAATTCCTCCAGAAAAAACTAAATCTACATTGGGTATTCCTTCATCATCTAGGGTTCGAATTCCATCAACAATACTAGGTGCGGCATCTACTACCAATGAATCGACTACATTGAAAGACACTACTTTATCTGTGATATTTCCACAGGAATCTGCAGCTACCCAGCGGTAGCTAACAGTAACTAAGCCATTACATAAATCTGCGTATTCATCGACAGAAGGGGTTATCGTTACAGGACCTCCACAAGCATCTGTAGCCGTTAATGTCTGTTGCGTTGGAAAAGCTTCGTTACAACTAATATTAGCAAGTGTCATAGGTTCTTGGTCAAATACTGGCCCATCCGTATCTGGAAGTACTTTAATATCTACTGTTCTTTCTGCTGTTCTACCACAGGCATTGGTAGCAGTCCAACGATAAGTAACCGTGTATCCATTACAAAGGTCTACTACATAATCGTCTATTGATGCCGTTACCGTTCCAACACCACATTGCCCTCCAGCAATCGTTAATGTCTCTTGAGTGGGTAAAGTATCCAAACATCCTATGTCTGCAATAGGTGTAGGATCTCGCTCAAAACTTGGTGGAACAGTACTAGGTCGAACCACAAAACTTACTTTTTCCTCTGCACTATTACCACATTCATCCGTAGCTACCCAGCGATAGGCAATGGTATATGCATCACAACAGGAATAGCCTAATGTATCCACATGATGGGTTATAATAACAGAACTACAATTGTCTAAGGCTGTCAAACTATCTTGTGGTGGAGAGGGTTCCCCTGAACGAATAGAGGATAAACTACTTGGAGGCGATTCATTAAATACAGGCGGTTCTGTATCTGGAAGAACTCGTAGCGGGGTCGTTATATCTCTTCTATATCCACAAATCCCAGTTGATCGCCAACGGTAAGTAATCGTATAACCATTACATATATCTTCTTCATAAGGATCGACAGAAGATATGGTTGGATAAGTAGTGCCACAATTACTAGTACTAACTGTCCATATATCTTCTCTTGGAGGAAGCGTACCTGAACAAGCAATATCTTCTAATGGCATAGGAACTTCTAATTCTACATGATGCTGTGCACCTGTTGCCGTGATAGCAGAGTCTAATTGCATATACCCAAGGCTGTCCAGATTCGTTCCATTAGGTCTATAATTAACGGTTCCATCTGGAGCAATAACGACAATAGTAGGCGTTCCTAAATACATTCCATAGGTTCCATTTGTATAAGGGATGATAGCTTCTAAACTTTCTCCTTCTTTGCTTATTGCCAACCAATCATGTTCGTGCTTCATTTGATAGGCTGCAACATCCATAAAATTGTCTGTGTTTCTAACATTCAACGCAATAAATTCAACATCTTCTTCTCCATGTCCCCACTCATCGTATAAGCCATTCATAAAAGGAGCAAAAGCATTGCAAGGCGGACAATCTACGAAGAACAATTCTAGTACAACTGTTTTTCCTTGGTTAAGAAAATCTTCATAAAGTCTATGGGAAGTGGTCGGAGAAGACATGACCGTAAAATTTGGCGCAGGCTCTGGTGCAGTTTGATTATGGCCTAGAATAGGAACCATAAAAAAGGCTAGTAGAATAAATGTAAATCTCATGGGTGATTGTTTAGTCATCCTACCTAAGTAACGACTAAGTAGGTAGTGATAGAAAATAATTTGTTGCTTTTGTTCAGGTTTTATGTACTATACTTATATCGAATCTTTGCCAATAAAGTTAGTAACTTTTGTGGTTATATGTATAAAAAATGTCAATTCTGTCTTTAATAGGAAGGCTATTTTAACAGAAAAAAGACAGAAATTAAGTGAAGTAGGTAATTCGAGTAGTGAATTGGGTATCAGAATTTCCTTGTTATCTTAATTTTCTATAATATTGACATCTAGATCATGTGTTTGATGAAGCCATTGACTGTTTTACCAACTATAAATTCTACAAAAGACATAAGGTTTGTTTAAAAATAAGCCTATAGATTAAAAAAAATGAAGGCATTTAAGGCTTTATTGAGCTATATTTTAATAAGCTTGCCCTTTTTAGCACTCGCTCAAATCAATACGATCAAATTTGAGCATTACTCTTCCAATGAAGGTTTATCTCAATTAACGGTAAAGTGTATCCAACAGGATACCTTAGGCTTTTTGTGGTTTGGCACCGTGAATGGGTTAAATAGGTATGATGGAAAAAACTTTATTCAGTACTTCCACGAAGCGAGTGACTCTTCTAGTTTAAGTAGCAGTAACATTACCAAGATTTATGAAGATAGTCAAGGCAATTTATGGGTGGGGACGGAGAACGGCCTCAATCTATTTGATAGAGCGCAGGATTATTTTCAGCGATATACTTTCCAAAAAAATGGGTCTAGCAATGAAGCCCAAAATTATATTCAAGATATATTAGAAGATAAGGATAATAACCTTTGGATTGCTACGAAGAAGGGCTTGGTCTTATTTGATTATAAAAAACCTTCTTTCCAAAGTTTCTATACAGGAGATAATGGCGTTCCAAGTAGTGGCATTGCAGGCAATAATGTACGAAGGATCTATCAGGATAAACAAGGTAAACTTTGGGTTGGTTTTTTTGGCTTAGATGGCCTACAATATTATGATCCAGCGACCAAGCAATTTACCTCTGTTTTATACAATCCAGAAGAACCTGAGCAATTATTAAACATAAGCATTTCAGACATATTAGAGGATAGCAATAATAATTTTTGGTTAGCCACTAGAGAAAAAGGCTTATTATTATTTGATAGAAAAACTAATACTTACAAAGTATTTCAAGGACAAAAAGGGATGCCCGGCGATCTACAATCCAATACTATTTGGGATTTAGAAGAAGATAATAATGGACAATTATTGTTAGCTACAGAAGAAGGCGGCCTAAATATAATGAATCTAAAAAGTAGTAATACTCAATTTGCTTCTTACCAAATAGAAAATCTTAATCCTTATAGTATTAGTGACAATTCCTTATTGGCTTTACATAAAGATAAAACTGGATTAATTTGGATTGGTACTTTTAATGGTATTAATAAAATAGACCCAGGTATTCAAAAATTCACCCATTATCAAAGTCGTAAAATAGCAGGTAATAATCTAAGTGACCAAATGGTTTTTAGTATTATTGAAGATGCGGAAGAAAATGTTTGGGTAGGTACTTATAAGGGACTCAACAAAATAAATGCTAGTAGAGATCAGATCGACTATTATCATCACGATTATTATATTGAAAGTAGTATTTCAAGTGATCACGTCCAATGTCTTTTACAAGATAAAAGTAAAGATATATGGGTCGGAACATCTAATGGTCTAGACGTAATCTCTCCAGAAAAAAAATATCGAGTCAAACGTTTTTCCCAACAAAAACGCAGCCTATCGCTTTCTCATCCATCCATCCGTTGTTTACTAGAAGATAGTAAAAGGCAGTTATGGGTAGGAACAGAAAAAGGGTTAAATATTCTTAGCCGTAATAGAGATAAAGTACGTTATCTATTTCATGATGAAAATAAATCTACTTCCATCAGTAATGATTTTATTCGTTGTTTGTTAGAGGATCAAAAAGGGCGTATATGGGTGGGAACAGAAAAAGGATTAAATCGCTTCAATCAAAAGACTGGAAAGTTTGAACGCTTCCAAGCTATTTCTGGCATTAACAATGAATTGATTTATTCTTTATACGAAGATGAAAATGGAACAATTTGGGTTGGCACACCGGGAGGATTAAATAAAGCGGTACAATCTGGTGATAAAATTACTTTCGAAACTTTTAATGTAAAGAATGGTTTTGCAGATAATACCATCCATGCCATCAGGGGCGATGAGGAAGGAAATCTATGGTTAAGTACCAACAAAGGTATCACGAAGTTTAACCCTACCTTATCTAAAGACAATGTTAAAAATTATAACTACCAAGATGGCCTCCAATCTAGTCAATTCAATAGCAATGCCAGTTATAAAAATAAAAAAGGGGAATTATTTTTTGGTGGTAGAGATGGACTCAATATTTTTAAACCAAGCGAATTAGCTTCTAATAAAACGCCTCCGAAAGTTATCTTGACAGATTTTAAACTACTAAATGAATCCGTTCCAATTCGTCCAGACTCCAAATTAGAAGAGCATATTAGTGTCGCCAAAGAAGTCGTTTTATCTTCGGATGACAAAGTAATATCCTTTGAATATGTTGCGCTCAACTATACGCAAACGCATAAAAATTCTTATGTATATAAGCTAGATAATTTTGATGCGACTTGGCGATCTAGTAGTAACAATTCCGCTGATTACACCAACCTCGATCCAGGCGAGTATACCTTTATGGTCAAAGCAGCCAATAATGATGGCGTATGGAATGATGATCCTACTAAGCTAAAAGTAATCATTGAACCGACCCTACTGCAAACTTGGTATTTCAAATTAGGTGCTTTATTGGCATTACTAGGTATTAGTTATTTAATTTTTAGAACTAGAGTTCGACAATTACAGCGAGATCAAATACAATTAGAAAAAACAGTAAAGGAACGTACCCAACAGTTAGAAAATCAAAAAGAGGAATTAGAAAAAACATTGACGACCCTTAGAGATACGCAAGATCAATTATTAACTTCTGAAAAAATGGCTTCCTTAGGTCAGTTAACGGCGGGTATTGCACATGAAATAAATAATCCAATTAATTTTATTTCTTCCAATGTACATGCTTTAAAAATGGACTTCGAGGATGTGCAAAATGTCTTACAAAAAGTGAAAGCTTTAGAGAATCATCAAGATCTGAAAAATGGGATTAAAGAACTAATGCAGGTTGGAAAACAGATGGACGTACAGTTACTACAAAAAGAAATTAATAGCTTATTAGAAGGTATTGAACGAGGTACAGATCGTACGGTCAGTATTGTAAGTAGTTTGCGGACATTTTCTAGAAATTCTAGCGAATCCTTTATGCCTGCTAATATACATGAAGGTCTGGATTCTACCTTGACCATTTTAAATAGCCAACTTAATGGACACATAAAAGTTATAAAAAACTATGGCCCAATCCCTTTAGTCAATTGTCAAATAGGCCGCCTCAATCAAGTATTTTTAAATATCATTAATAATGCCATACACGCTATTGATGCACATCCTGAAGGCGTAAAGTTCCCGGGAAAGATTCATATCACCACTCTCTTGCATGATAATGAGATACAAATCATTATCAAAGACAACGGTGTGGGAATGGACATAGATACTCAAAAAAGAATTTTTGAACCCTTCTACACAACAAAAGATGTCGGGGCGGGAACAGGACTAGGCTTATCCATTTCCTATGGTATCATTGAACAACATAGAGGTACAATTAAAGTAGAGAGTGTAGCTGGAGAGGGGTCTGTTTTTAATATTTTATTACCGTTGAAATAGAAGTTGTTTACGAAAAACATAAAACTATTCCTTATATCCTAGCCGCAGAATAAGTTAAATACATTAATAAAGCACTAATAATGCACTAATAATGACAATTAATCAATATTTTTTGTATCTTTACCAGCAAAAGGCGGTAAAGCCTTGAAAATAGCAGACTTTACCAATATAGAGAGAATCATTAAAAACATTATTAAGTTAGCAATATTTATATATTGTTAGCTTTTTTTTTTAGGATTTAATACCTTTAGGAACGACAAAACAATAACATCTAGGACGGAATCTTAGGTTTGGTGGCGATCTTATTAATTCATCCTGCTTTTCTAAGCTATAAAATGAATGAATTGTCCACATCTTACCCCACTCTACAAACATTAACTCTCCAAATAATAATATTCTTTTCTCTCATTGAAGTTGTTCGCCTAGTTTCATAGCCTATGAACAATATAAAATCCTGTTTTACTATAAAAGACCTAGAGAACATTTCTGCCATTAGCACGCACACAATACGAATTTGGGAAAGAAGATACCAACTATTCCAACCTGAAAGAACTGCTAATAATACAAGATTCTATAAGCTCGAGGATTTACAGTATTTGCTGAATATTGATTTGCTTCGAAAGAGAGGATTGAAAATTTCAGAAATAGCCGACTATTCAAAAGAAGAAGCCTTTTCTTTGGCCAAGGATATTGTCGAACAATCATTGGTTCATGACTACGCATTGATGGAATTGAAAATGGCCATGTATAGCTATGATGAATACCTATTTGAGAAGATGTATAAAAAGCTTAGAAAAGAAAACTCTTTTAGTACCATCTTCAGGAATGTATTCAGTCCATTTCTGAATTATTTAGGTTTATTTTGGCAAACTAAAACAATTACTATTGCTCACGAACATTTTATCACCAACCTAATTTATCAGAAAATTCAATTAAACATAGCAAAATTAAAAAAGCCAACTAAATCGCCTTCTAATTCTACATTTGTGCTGTACTTACCTGAAGAAGAAATGCACGAAATAGGTTTGCTATACCTTAATTATGAACTAAAGTCCGAAGGCTATCAGACTGTCTATCTCGGAAGAAGTGTGCCTTTAGAGGATTTAGCATCTCTAAAATCAATATATCCTGCTATTTGCTGGATAGGCTGTTTTGTCTTTACTCCTAAACCTAAAGTTATAGAAAACTATTTTAGTAAAATAAAAATACTTCTCACCAGCCCCAACCATGAATACTGGGCTATTGGTCATGGTTTCCCTTCAGAATATAATATTGACTTACCAGAAAAATTATTGATTTTTAATTCTATTAAAGAAGTCTTAGAAAAAATCGCTCTTTTGTCTAACTGAAATTAGATTTTGTTCGACATAATTATTACTTTTACGCTACTTTTGAGTACACACTTTCCTAGACAATAGATTTTTAACTGCTATTGACTTTCAAATAACACACAAAATTATACTGTTATAAATTATTATTTACATGTTCCATAGTAGATCTGTGGAAATGACTCCTCATTTGGATGTAAAACACGTATCTCTATTCGCTACATAATATTAAAATAGTTCTTTAATGTTAAAAACAAAGAAGATAATTATCGAAGAAACTTTCTATACCGCAGAAAAAGTTGCTGAATTACTCGGTGCTAATAAAAAAGTAGTTGAGAAAAAACTTAGAGAAAACGAATTGATCGGGTCTAAACGGTTTGGTAAGTGGTTCGTACTTCGCTCAGATTTAATTGCTTATATTGAAGCTGGAAGGAAAGATGTTAAATAAATTTCAATTTTTATTCCCTAAGATTGTCCAACAATCGTAACATTTTATCTGCTCCAAGATAAAAATTTCTTTCATATTTATTTTTTTGCTGTAAGCATTCCAGCGTATAGTAATAGCTTAAATTCATTGGCAGTGATCGGCATTATGTTAGAAAATCCTGACCGTAAATCTATTAAAGTATTGCCCCCATTATAAACTCTAATAATCTTTAGATTCGTCTTTGATCTACTTTTATCTCCTTTCTTTTCCACCGTTATCTTAATAGGAATCATGGCTTGTTGAAGGCCATAAAATAAATGAATACCTGCCTCATTTTTTAAGAGGTCATATAACCCGTATCCTTCCAACTCAATTACTGCCGAAGTAGCGGTTGCTTGAAAAGGAATATCCAATGTCTCAAAAACTTTAATATATTGTTGGTGCAATAAGGCTATTTCTTCTTTTCCCAATCCAGCAACTGCTGTTTGAATACGTATTAAAATTTGGTCAGACTCCTTCCTTAAAAAACGCTTCGCTGCCCCTTCTAAAATAATTACATTGAGAAAATTATCAATAAACTCTGTACCCATATTATCAAAAATAGGTGGCGCATAGCTAGCATCTTCTGTTAATTCTTGAATAGCTTCTTGTTGAAAAAAATGATCTTTGGCCATTTCTTTAATAGCCTTATCCGTTCTTACCCCCATGGAATATGTATTCCTAATCCGCTTTAATCGCAAGGGAATAGCTGGTGCTTCTGTAAAGTAGCGATCTCTATAGCCTGCCATCATTAATTTGAGTCGCTCTTTTACTTCTGCTATTCTATTCGTAAAATGATAGTGCTGCCAATTCAATGTGTCCTTTTCATCTCCTACGACAATAATACCTTCATCTGATTGCTCTCTATTCGATTGTTTTTCTATTCTTTCTAGTCTCTTAATTAGGTCTCCATAGAAGCGTCTGCCGTGTCGTTCTTCTGGCAAGGAGGGAAGCCATCCCTCTTCCAATGGAGCTACAAATTCCAATAAATTAATTTTTGGAATTAAGCGAATTCCATCATAATCTATATCGAACAAAATAGGCTGTTCACTATAACTGGAAATCAACTGCTCCGCAGAAAGGCTTGTCAAATCTTTTTCAATTTGTCGTTTTAATGCTCTTCCTCCCATACGCTCATTAAACCCTCTTTGGGCTACCCACTCTAATGCCTCCTGAGAAATATTTAAAATAGTCGAGCGTCGAACAAATCCGTCTCGTTGTAATAATTCCTTTATTTGCAAGCGAGCAATATTCAAGATATGATCTAAGGCTAAAGGTTGGAATATGACAATCTGATCTATTCGATTAACAAATTCTGGACGAAATTTATTTTCTACTGCTTTTCTAAAAATCGCTGCATCGCTAGTTGTACGCTGACCAAATCCAGGTTGAGATGCTACCTCCTCAGCACCTACATTAGAAGTCATAATAATAATCAAATTAGTAAAGTAGACAGTTCGACCTACACTATCTGATAAGCGTCCATCGTCTAAAACTTGTAGAAGTAAGTCGTGTACAGAAGGATGTGCTTTTTCTATTTCATCGAGTAATAAAATACCAAAAGGATTATATCTGACTTTGCCTGTCAATTGTCCTTCAGGATTATCATAGTCTCCTATTAGTCGATGTACTGCGCCTCCATCTATATACTCGTTCATATCAAAACGAATCAAGCTTTTCTCATTGCCCATTAAGTAATTAGACAATACTTTAGCAGCTTGTGTTTTGCCGACTCCTGTAGGACCAATGAATAGAAAAGAAGCAATGGGCTTGTTGGGATTATTGAGTTTTGCTTTGATGGTATGTACCACGTTTGCGAGTGCATCGACTGCCTCTGGCTGACCGACCAGTTGTGCCCCTATATGTTGTCTAACTTGATCTTTTTTAAAGGTTAGCGTTGGATCAAAAATAGCTTCCTCTAATCCACTAAAGTTTTGAAATTCCTCTCGTACTTCTGGCAAGTCAATAAAAGAATAACGATATTTTACGACCACTTGCCGAAGTAACTTAATCACACTTCCGGGCAATGCGCTGTTCTTTAAATAGTTCCGTTGAATAGTAAACAGTCGATGAATGGCCTGAATCGTAATTTCACATCCATATTCTATTTCTAGTAATTGTCGCTGAGCCAATACCATCTTTACAGCTTCCTCCCGATCGGGTTCCTCTATTCTTAATACTTGAAACAAGTCACTAAATCGCCTATCTTTTTCTTGCACAATTTTCCATTCTTCTGGTGTCGCAATCAGTACGACTTGTATTTGTCTCTTTTCAATATAGGGTTTCAGTACATCACTCAAACTCATATTACTCCCTGCAGATTTTCCGATACGCAATAGTGCTACTACATTATCAAAAACAATTTTGTCTGCTGGTTTCTTTTTATCATTTTGTCGTTTTTGAACAAAGTCTAATATTGCTTCAAATCGTTTTTGCCACCAACCAATGTAACTCATACCAGAAATAATTCTGGTAGGATCAATCTGCCAGATTTTAGCTTGCTCCTCTCGTTTAATTTTTTTATTTGATTGGATGTATTGATAGACTACTTCATGAATCAAACTATGCTTACCAACGCCCTCCTTTCCGACTAATACAATTGGTGTATGTTCACTTTTATAAATTGTTGCTGTAAGTCTTTGTACTAAGTGCTCTTGATAAAATGCTCGCAACATTTTATTAGGGTAGAGTTCTGTTAAATCTTTTCCCACCTTCTCTATTTCGACACTTCCTTCAAAATCACCTGATGGTCCCTGTGCATCAAAAAAGAAAGGAAATGCCTCTTGTTCAAAATGAAACGGACCAGACTTAACTCTAACATTTTTTCTAACAGTTGTAACAAAAGCAGTAGGCTCTACATAATAAGTAGAATAGTCAATTAATTCATTCGCCTCTTGTTCATTGAGTAATAATTGTTTAATTGTTTTTTTAATTAATTTATTTATCGCTTCTTTACTTTGCCGACCTGTCTTGGCAATAAACAAATAATGATCAAAGGAAGGTAGGCATATAAATGTCATTCCTTTAACAACGAAACTAGCGATAGCGACCGCTCCATCAAATACATTTCTTTGTACCTTAAGATTGATATGCTGCGTATAAAAGTTTAAATCTGGATTAAAGGTATGCCATAGCAAATACTCCATATTTGAGCGATTAACTTGCATACCATTAAGCCTGCGGGCTACTACCTCACCAATAGTAGAAAAGGCCGTATCATATCTTCGATTAGTCACCAATGTATTAGGCAAAAAGATGGGCTGTAGATGATAGTTCAATTGACCATCTATTTCAATTTGTTGAACAACAACAGGAAATTCTAATTTTACTTCACTCATAAGTATTGGTGAGTACTACTGTTTGGTTTTACTCAACTTCATTGGTTCTAGCGAATAAAGGTAATTTTTTTTTGAGTATTTTCAACAAAAAAAATATACTGCCATTGATAAAATAACTACTGGATTTTCTAAACGAATCTTAGTACCTTACGTACACATAGATATATTAACCCTCCCTCACTTTTTCAGAAACTCGATTTAAGTCTAATTGAACAAGAGAAACGAATAATTATGGTTGTTCCTTTAGCAATAATTTTATTAGGTATCACCTACCTTTTTTGGCATAGCCGTCGTCAAGCACAGACTTTAAAAAAAGAAATAATTGCTTTAAAGGATGTTCAAGAAGTCTTGGTGACGAAAGCTGCTTTAAAAGGAAGAGATGAAGAACGTCAACGTATAGCCAGAGATTGGCACGATGGCCTAGGGAATATATTGTCTACTGCTCGCCTTATTACAGATAATTTAACTACGGATAATCCAGCCCAATTAAAAGAAGTGCAATCATTATTAGAGGATTCTCATCAAGTATCAAAAAATATTATTCGCAATATCCCCTCAGATGCCATACACTCACATGAAGATTTAGTTGCTTATCTAAACATCTTACAATCTAGATTAGCCTTAGGAAAAATTAACCTGACTTTTTCGATTGTCCCTTCTAACAGATTTACCAGATTGCCAAAAGAAGACAAATGGCATTTTTATAATATCTTACAGGAATTAGTATCTAACGTCATACAACATGCCCAAGCTTCTACTATCCAGATTCATTTGAAGGAAAAAGAAAACTTAATATTGACAGTCCTAGACAATGGAAAAGGATTCTTGGCTACTCAGAAAAATATTCCAAAAACGATTAGAGAAAGAGTGCAGCTGTTAAAGGGACAATTAGACATTCAACCCTTGAAGTCTCAAGGAACATCCGTTTCTATTACGTTTTAAGTACTCGGCAAAGTTGCTTGTGCCATGAGTGCCAGACCTATTGTCACGCCATTATACAATGCGTGAAATAACACCGCAAAAACAAATCCAAATCCAACCCGAATATATCCAAGCATCACCCCTAGTACAAATTGAGGCAACACCAAAAAAGGTGCTACATACAAAGGAAAATCGTTTTTAAAATTAGTCAAATGTAGTAAGGCAAAACAAATAGTTAATAGCCAGAAAGGAATATAAAAGTGCGTTTCCCACCAAGAAGCTATCTGTATATTGAACTGATTTTCGTTACGCTGATCTATAAAATGAAAGAGCGCAATAGCTAAAAAAAATACAATAGCAATTATACCAATGATCATTTCTGAATCTATAAAAGCGGATAGCATGACCAATACAATGCAACAAGCGGCAAATATTCTAACATAGGAATATTTCATCGGTAGGCGAAATACCGCCTCCTCTATTATCGGTGCTAATATTATGGCTCGTATAGCCAGCAACCATGGACGATCATATAAATCTGCAATTTTATGATCCATTTCTTCTATCCCCAATATCACTAACAAACCCGAAACAGGAATCATCAACATAAAAACCATCATAAAACTCAACAGCAACAAGTAAGGAAAAATTTGCGCAGGATTGGCTTTAAAATAAGGAGAGAGATGCTCTAGTCTAGGATTCTTCAAAAAATTCCAGACGTCTTCAGCAACTGTATATAAAGAGATTGACATTAATTTGTTTTTGTTTTTTCGTTACTCACTGCCACAGTGTACTAGGGGAACTGTCGCATAAATAGAGATAAATGTGCATAGCGTTTAGTTTCGTTAAAAAAATGAATTTCATTCTTTGAAAATGAATCCAGTCTCTGTTCTCTATTCTCTACTCTCAACTATCCTCTAATTTCAACACCCTTATCGTTTCTATTTTGGTATCACTTACCATTGCTACAATAAAACGATACCCGTCAATATCTATAGAAGCTCCTTGCTGAGGGATTGTTTCTGTTGTAGTGACTAAATACCCTGAAAGGGTAGAATATTCTCCGTCAGGAAAGTTTAGTATTTCATACTTTTCATTTAGGTGATCAATTTCCAATCTGCCTGAGAATAAGAATTCTGTTTCAGATATTTGTTCCTCCAAGTACACTTCTTGATCGTGTTCATCTTCTATCTCGCCAAAGATTTCTTCGACAATATCTTCCAAGGTAATGATACCTGCTGTTCCTCCAAATTCATCTACTACACAAGCTATACTTCCTCTTACTTTTATTAATAAATTCATCACCTCTTGTATGCGCATCACCTCTGGCACAAAAGGAATATC
>CAKZUM010000693.1 GCA_937921525.1 uncultured Saprospiraceae bacterium | reverse complement strand
AGTATAAAAAAATTCTACTGGTTTTGTTTCTCTTATATCTAAGCCGCTATTTTCTATAGCTTCAATAGCTACTTTTTTTACTTTTTCTAAATCGTCTCCATAGGCAACACCACAGGTGATATCAATTCTTCTACGACCGTTATGGGAGTAATTAATTAAGGGTTTCTGGAGTACTTCTTTGTTAGGAATAATAACTTCTTGACCCTGAGATAATAAAATAACAGTAGAGCGCAAATTTATTTTTTGGATTCTACCAAAAAAGTTATTGGTTTCCACTAAATCACCTAAATTATAATAATCCCTAACGCTCATTAACACCCCCGAAAATAAATTAATCATCGGATCTTGCAGAGCCAAACCTACGGCCAAACCAGCAACTCCAGCTGTGCCTAATAGTGCGGTTAGTGCATCACTTAAATCGAGAATGTTTAAAATAATAAACAAAGAAATAAGCATAAAAACGGTCACTAGAATATTAGCCAGTAGCCCTGCTACTGTTCGATTAGCACCCGTTCTTTGAACTGCTTTTTCGGCTAAACCTTTTAAATTTCGGGCTATTAGGATAGACAAGCCCAATACGATAGAAGCAAGAATAATATTCGGTAAAGCCAAGATAATAGCATCTAGCCATCCCCTTAATTTATCAAATAATTTATTAAAAGACTCACTAAATTGCTCAAACATAGATATTATTTTACACTCGTTACTAAAAGATAGCTCTTCCTAAAACGGGCTGCTTGTTGATATGTTCAATCCTGAATTTTATAAAAAGTAAATATTTATTCAGATGAACTATTTAACACAGCACGCATTAAAGATGTATTGCAAATAAGTGTAAAAGAATCTCAAAATGTTTTTGGAGCATAGAAAATTATAAACGAAATATGAGAATACTATTAACAGGAGCAACTGGTTATATTGGAAAAAGACTACTACCCGTTTTAGTTAAAAATGGACATCATGTAGTCTGTTGTGTTAGAGATACCAATCGATTTAGTCCGCCAGATTCGATTAAACCATTCATAGATGTTATTCAGGTAGATTTTTTAGATCGAAAATCTTTAGATAATATACCCGATGATATTGATGCCGCGTACTATCTAATTCATTCGATGTCGAGTTCCAACGAGTATGAAAAATTAGAAGAGCAATCTGCCAATAATTTTACGGATGCAGTACGGGACACAAATATTCAACATCTTATTTATTTAAGTGGAATTGTTAATGAAGATAGTTTGTCAAAACATTTAAAGTCTCGAAAAAATGTGGAAGATATTTTAGGCAAAGGAGCTTACGCATTAACCACCTTGCGGGCAGGAATCATTATGGGTTCTGGAAGTGCCTCTTTTGAGATCATAAGAGATTTAGTAGAAAAGCTGCCGATAATGATTGCACCAAAATGGCTGAACACAAAATGCCAGCCAATAGGGATTAGAGATGTACTGTTGTTTTTAGAAAAATCATTATTTAATGAAAAAGTGTACCATCAAAATTTTGATATAGGCGGACCAGATATATTGACCTACAAAGAAATGCTGTTAGGATTTGCAAAGTTTAGAGAGTTATCTCGGCATATATATACCGTTCCCGTAATGACCCCTAGGCTTTCTTCTTACTGGTTGTATTTTGTCACTTCCACATCTTATATATTAGCATCTTCCCTTGTTGAAAGCATGAAGGTAGAGGTGGTTTGTATAAATACAATTATCAACGATATTCTTGGAATACAGCCAGAGAAATATGTGGACACTTTAGATAGGGCTTTTAAAAAAATTGACGAAAATCAAATTGTTTCAAGTTGGAGAGATTCTCAAGTGAGTGGCGTGAAGAGATTTAATATTTCTGATTTTTTGGACGTTCCTACTTTTGGATGTTTTAGAGATGTCCGCCAGAGAAGAGTAATTTCTCAAGAAAAGGTAATCAATAAAATATGGAGTATAGGAGGAGATACAGGTTGGTATCATGCTGACTTTTTATGGAAAATTAGAGGTTTGATTGATAAGTTATTTGGTGGGGTAGGTTTGAGAAGAGGGAGGACGAATACTAATTCTTTAGAATCAGGTGATGCCTTAGATTTTTGGCGGGTTTTGTACGCGGATAGGGTAGAAGGAAGATTACTACTGTTTGCAGAAATGAAATTACCTGGCGAAGCTTGGCTTGAATTTCAAATTAAAGGAGATCAACTTTTACAGACTGCAACCTTCAGACCGCATGGTATACTCGGTAGACTCTACTGGTATTCCGTTTTGCCATTCCATGGAATTATATTTAAAGGAATGATAAATAAAATAACAAATGATAGTTGATTTTTTTTTAAGAATTGAACATACAAATCCTTAAAACGTATTAGAGGAGATTCTGAACAAATGAATACAGAAAAAAATATAGAAGAATATAAAGTTCTTTCTGTAAGAATCAAAACCCCCTAATCCCCTAAAATCCCCCAACCCCCCTCTAAAAGAAATGGGAGGGAATTCTAAGATGGAATGGTCCGTCAAATGATAATTATCATAGATGTACTTTTCTATTGTAACGGAATCCCTCCCTATTTAGAAGAAAAGTTGTTTTTATAATATTGAACTAAAAAAATAAAATTATGGAATATAAATTTGCCAAGCACGAGATAGATTATATTAGAAAATTTGAAGAGCTAGGTTATACTGCAAGTTATAAAGCAGAAGAAGGACGAATCCAGAATTTAGAAAATAAACAATGGTATAAGCCTGAAGATATACGCTTGGTGGAAGAATTTCGATTTGAGGGAATGAGTAATCCTTCGGATATGTCTATTCTGTATATTATTGAAGCGGTAGATGGAACCAAAGGAACTGCACTCTCCGCATACGGACCACAAGCGGATGGTAATTTAGCTTGGTTTCTAAAAAAAGTTCCCAAAGAAAATATGTGTCAGTTTGATAAGCAAAAGCTTACTCCAGAGCTAGACATGGAATCGGTTAATTAAATTTGGTCTAACTAAGATAGACAAAATCGACCCAGTAGAACCTCCTAGTAAATATGTAAAATATATTTATCCGATTTTATAAAAAAGGGTGACAATCATATTGTCGCCCTTTTTCGATGAAGTTGTCAGGAAGTACGTTTCCTAAACTTTCAAAATTTAGAAAACGTAAAGAAACCCAAATTACCATTTCTCTACTAAATATTTCCAATACCTTTTAGGAACATGCTGCAAATGTAGCTTTGCATTATTTCGTTCCGGAATATTGACACTATTAAAATAACTTTTCCATAAAACTTGATAATCAGGTTCATCAGTCGATAAGATTTCTTTTGATAAATGACTTAAATTTTGATGATCTGCTTGATCAAAAGTAATAAAGATAGTTTGTTCTAAATTATAGTAAATGCCGTAATGTCGACGGGTATCATAAATAAGCCATTTTTGAGCAGGATAGCGTTTTTCAAAATGTTTGCCGATCAAAGGCATTACATTAAAATCAGGCTCGATGATGGCTGCATAAATGTCATCTTTTGTTTTTTGAAATCGGACGAAGGCATGCATCCGATGCACTTCTCTACCTATTTTCTTATTGATTTTGTGTAAAGCCAAAATCCGATCATCTCGATAATTATCTACTATGTTTTCTGTGCTAGATATTGCTGTTTTTATAAAATGATTAATCAGCATTTCTATATCCACTTGTTCAGACAAAAAGCAGTTATAGATCAGTCGAGTACCTTTCTTTCCTGTTTTCTTTTCCACTCCTTTTACGACTCGCTTAGCCCATTCTAAATTAGTGTCAACTTGAATAGGTGTTGAAAACAATTGGTCTTGATAGGTCTCTACAGGAACAATCCTTTCTACTTTAATCTTTAGTCGATAAGATTCAAAAATAGCAGACAAAAGCCCTTCATACGTTCCGTCATATAACAAGATAGTAGCATCCATTAGAATAGGCTAAGTTGGTTAGTAGCATATCTTTTTTTCAAGGGCGTACTCACAATTTGCGTGCGGATTGCCTCTGGTTTCCAACCCAACAACTTAAAGTCTTTATCATTGCAAGTCACGAAATATTTGGCTCGTTTCCAGACGACGCCAATTTTTTTAAGATGCTCGCTGCGTAGCCCACCAAACTTTCTAGAAGACACTATTTTCTTTGCTGATTTTACGCCTATTCCTGGTACTCGTAAAATCATTTCATAGGGTGCTGTATTTATATCCACAGGAAATAGTGCAGGATTTCGGAGCGCATACGCCGCTTTCGGATCTAATGTTAAATCTAATTCTGGATGATTTTCATCAACAATTTCTCGAACATCGAAACCATAAAATCGCATCAGCCAATCAGCTTGGTAAAGACGATTTTCTCGAACTAGGGGAGGGGAATGTAATACAGGTAAACGGTTATCTTCACTAATCGGAATATATCCTGAATAATAGACTCGGCGGAGGGACTTCTGTTGGTATAGACTATTGGCTAGCGACAAAACTTGTAGATCTTTTTCAGGACTAGCGCCTATGACCAGTTGGGTACTCTGTCCTCCGGGAGAGAAAAGAGGTGCTTTCTTACTCTTTTTGCGTTCCTCTTTATTTTCTGTAATCTTGTCCTTTAGATAAGCCATTGGTTCTAAAACCGATTTGTAGTCTTTTTCGGGAGCTACTTTTTTTAGACTTAATTCTGAAGGCATTTCTATATTAACACTCAGTCTATCTGCATAAAGTCCTGCTTCTTGCATCAATTCTTCGCTTGCACCCGGGATAGTTTTTAAATGGATATAGCCATTGAACTTATGGATCGTTCGTAACTCTTTGGCAATACGAACCAATCGCTCCATCGTGTAATCGGGATTTTTGAAAATACCCGAACTCAAGAAAAGTCCTTCGATATAATTTCTACGATAAAAATTCATCGTCAAATCCACTACTTCTTTAACGGTGAATGCTGCTCTTTTGACATCATTTGATTTCCGACTAACGCAGTAGGCACAATCGAAAATACAGTAATTCGTCAATAAAATCTTCAATAAAGAGACGCACCTACCATCTTGTGTGTAGGTATGACAAATGCCTGCACCTGTAGCATTGCCTAATCCATCTTTGGTATTTTTTCTCTTACTACCACTAGAAGAGCAGGATACATCATATTTGGCTGCATCGGATAGAATTTCTAGTTTTTCTTGTATTCTTTCGTTCATTAAGGTGTCCTATTTTAATAAAAATAAAGATACAAAATGTTTGTAGATGTGGCAAAAATTATTAAACTTAAAATAAATTGTTTTACATAAAAAGGAGATTGGTGAGAAGGTTTGAGTAGGGTAGAAAAGAAAAACCCCTTCATG
>CAKZUM010000692.1 GCA_937921525.1 uncultured Saprospiraceae bacterium | reverse complement strand
TTGGTACTTTAAAACACCGGGGTTAAAAATAGTCTACCCTTCTAATCCTGCGGATGCAAAAGGTCTATTATTAGCGAGCTTAGCAGATCCAAATCCTGTTATATTTTTTGAGCATAAGGCACTATATCGAAGCATGACTGCTGAAGTGCCAACTGGTTATTATACAACTGAGATTGGTAAAGCCAACTTAGTACAGTCAGGTATACAGGCGTCTATCATTACCTATGGACTAGGGGTGAAATGGGCAAAAGACATTAGTGAAAAGTTAGGCTTATCAATAGACATTTTGGATCTAAGAAGTTTAGCTCCTCTAGATTATGAAGCAGTAGCCACTACTGTCAAAAAGACAAATAGAGTGTTGTTATTACATGAAGATTCTTTAGTGGGCGGCATTGGTGCAGAACTATCTGCTTATATTGCTCAACACTTATTTAAGCATTTAGATGCTCCTGTTATGCGAGTGGCTAGTATGGATACTCCAATTCCATTTTCTAAACAATTAGAAAATCAATATTTGCCAGTGGATCGTTTGGAGGTAGCTTTGATGGAGTTGGTGGAGTATTAACAAATAACAAATAACAAATAACAAATAACAAATAACAAATAACAAATAACAAATAACAAATAACAAATAACAAAATTAAATTATAAATGTAAACATTTCGATATTTATCGAAATGTTTTTTATCTTACCGCCTTTCTAAGAATACCACTGGACAAAATGCTTTTGGACACAGAGCACACGGAGAAGACACAGAGTTCACAAAGCCGTAAAGCACAAAGCATCAATACTCTGTGAGCTCTGTGTCTTCTTTGTGAACTCTGTGTCCTAAAAATGTCCAGTAGTGTAAAAAAGATTGGAATAAGCACTAGTAGAGAAAACCAAAATTAAAAAAATTCCAGTAGGGAGTAAAGTTATTAATACAAAAAAAATCACTGTCAAACATGAAGATATTAGTCATCGGAGGAACGGGAACAATAGGGAAGCGAATTGTGGAACATTTTTCAAAAGACCATCAAGTATTGGTCGCTGGAAGAAGTTCAAAGGACTACCCTATGGACATTGCTGATACCAGATCTATTAAGAGAGTCTTTAAAAAAATTAAGAAAGAGGGAAAGGTACATGCCATTATTTGTGCCGCGGGGGAAGCTAAATGGGCACTTTTTAAAGATTTGTCTGAAACAGATTATCATGTTGGTTTACGTAGTAAGTTGATGGGGCAAGTGAATGTGGTTCGTTTGGCTAAGAAATGTCTTAAAAAGAAAGGTTCTGTTACGTTGACAACTGGGGTTCTAGCAGATGATCCTGTGTATAAGACGGCAAGTGCAGCAATGGTCAATGGAGGGGTTCATAGCTTTGTCCAAGCGGTGGCTTTAGAAATGAAAAAGCAAATACGGGTCAATGTCGTTTCTTCTGGTGCGGTGATGGACTCTTGGCATAAGTACGAAAGTTATTTCCCTGGCCACCCTCCTATCTCCATGGATAAGATGATGAATGGATATATTCGAAGTGTGATGGGTCGGGGAACTGGACAGATTATTCGAATTTATGTGTAGTCGGTAGAGGTTTGCTTCTGGAAAAAATCAGAAATCATATTTCAGAAATCATACATCATAAACCCGCCTGAATGGCACAGGCAGGTCTGCTAGATAAGCGAAAATAGACTGATTTATGATGTATGATTTAAAATTTATGATTTAAGATTTGCTTGTACAGCGCGACTAAATTTAGAACCAATCACTCCAATCTCAAGGAGCAATGTCGTGGAAATAAGGATTTTACGTTTTTAAGCGCAAGTATCAAGCCTGCCTGCGTTCCTTGGAAGGCAGGTTCAAGTACAAAAACCAAACGTGACCCCTCTTGAACTTACACTTGGTACTTGCACTTGCACTTTAGAGAATTTGAGATTTTTAATTCAAATCTAATGGAAAATATAGTAGTCATAGGCGGCGGATTAATGGGTAGTTCTGTTACTTGGAAGTTAGCGGAACAAGGAGAAAAAGTAATGCTCATTGAGCAACAAGGAGAAAAATATAATAATGGTTCTAGTTTTGGCGCTGCTCGAATCTCTCGGAGCTTAGGGCCGAAAAAAGATGTCTTTTCTTTTGTTCATAATAGAACGGTGAAGGAAGTAGAACAGTTGATTGCTTTTCTGAATAAGGAAAATGATTCGGAAGAGCATCACATGGAAGATATATACAGTACCTCCCCTGTCTCTTATCTTTTCACAAAAGATCAATACGATCAGATTGATAAATTTAGATTCAAAAAACAGCGAAGAGATTATCGAAGAGCATCAGGCGATTCTGCTTTTAGAAAATTTGGCGTTACCTTGAAGCCCAATCAAGTGTTGGTAAGAGAGTACAGAAAATATTCTGGAACGATTAATCCAGAAGCCTTGATTACTAAATTGCGATTGGGTATTGATAAGAAAGGCGGGCAAATTAAATACCATACTAAAGTAACTAGTCTCACCAAAAGAGGGAATATTTTTGAATTAGAAATAGTAAATACCCGTACCAATGAATCTCAAACAATAAGAGCAAAAAAAGTCGTCGTGGCTGCTGGCCCATATACCGTTTCTGTACTCAAACAATATGCTCCGTATTTTAATAGAATCATTACGCCAAAACGAGTTTTATTATCTTATTTCAGAATTTCAGAGGAACGCTACGCTCAATTATCACCCGCAGAAAAAAAGAGTATTCTAAATGCCCACCCTATGTTCTCCCAAATAGGAAAAGAATATTTTTCAATGGTAGAAAAAATAGATAAAGATGGTGCTCCAATTATTAAAGCAGGTGGACATCAAATTCGTAGAAATATCATTGATGTAGATTCTGTTTGGAATGTGCGACCTAGAAAAAAAGAAATTAAATGGATAAGAAAGCAATTCAAAAAGTATTTTGAAATGCTGGAAATCTTTTTGACCAAGAAAGAAATAGAATTAGTAGATGCCTACAATTGTGTCTATTCAGAAACTAGATCTAAAGTTCCTTTAGTCACGCATATCCATAATAAGTTTGGCTCTTTAGATACAAATATTATTGTGATTGGTGGCATGTCAGGCGTTGGGGCCAAAGGTTGTTTAGGCTATGGCGTGATTGGCGCTAATTTAATTTTAGGAAAAAAAGGAGAATCTAGCAAAATTTATCGTCGAGC
>CAKZUM010000691.1 GCA_937921525.1 uncultured Saprospiraceae bacterium | reverse complement strand
TGAAAAGGTACTAAGCTATGCCCCAAAGACGGCAGAAAGAAAAGAACTGCAAGCAATGCTCAAGCAGTTAAAGAAAACAAAGCAAGATATACCTATGACCATAGGTGGTCAAAAAATAACGACCAAGAAGAAAATTTCGATCCACCCACCACATGAAATAAAGCACACTCTAGGGCATTTTAATCAGGGTACAGCTAGACATGTAAATCAAGCGATTGATGCTGCATTAGCAGCAAAATCAGATTGGGAAAATATGCCGTGGCAAGATCGAGCGGCTATCTTTTTAAGAGCAGCAGATTTATTAGCAGGGCCGTTTAGAGCGAAGATGAATGCGGCGACTATGCTGGCGCAATCTAAGAATGCCTTTCAAGCAGAAATAGATGCAGTAGCAGAATTTTGCGATTTCCTTCGGTTCAATGTGCAGTATATGACAGAGATATACGAGCAACAACCGCCCATAAGTCCACCGACCATTTGGAATCAACTAGAGTACCGACCTTTAGAGGGATTTATCTTTGCGATTACGCCTTTTAACTTCACATCTATTGCGGGTAATTTATGCGCAGCTCCTGCACTAATGGGAAACACGATAGTATGGAAACCTGCTGATGCACAAATTTATTCCGCAGCAGTTTTGATGGAATTATTTGAGGCGGCAGGCTTGCCAGCAGGGGTGATTAATTTGGTTTTCGTGGATGGACCAGTAGCAGGAAAAGTGATTTTTGAACATCCAGAATTTGCTGGCTTACATTTTACAGGAAGTACCAAAGTGTTCCAGCAACTTTGGCAAACTATTGGAAATAATATTACAAAATATAATAGCTACCCAAGAATAGTAGGGGAGACAGGAGGAAAAGATTTTGTGATGGTCCACCCCTCCGCAGATGCTAAACAAGTGGCAACTGCTTTAACGAGAGGTGCTTTTGAATATCAAGGTCAAAAGTGTTCGGCTGCCTCCCGTGCCTATCTACCAAAAAGTCTTTGGAAGGAGGTAAAGAAATATATGGTCGCCGATGCGAAGAGTATGAAAATGGGTAGTCCAGAAGATTTTGGCAATTTCATCAATGCCGTCATTAGTGAGCAATCTTATGATAAAATCACTAAATACATCGCCAACGTAAAAGAAGATAAATCAGCGAAAATTGTTTTCGGTGGAAAGAGCAGCAAGACCAAAGGATATTTTATTGCTCCAACACTTATAGAAACGACAGACCCTAAGTACACGACTATGTGTGATGAGCTATTCGGGCCGGTGTTAACCGTATATGTCTATGAAGATGCGGACTATGAAGCTACTTTGAAACTAGTCGATACGACTTCTCCTTATGCCTTGACGGGTGCTGTGTTTTCTAATGACAGAGCTGCTACTTTATTGGCGATGAAAGTTTTAAAACATGCGGCTGGTAATTTTTATATCAATGATAAACCTACTGGTGCAGTTGTTGGGCAACAACCTTTTGGAGGGGCAAGAGCTTCGGGTACGAATGACAAAGCAGGGTCTATTTTAAATTTATATCGTTGGGTATCACCACGGACGATTAAAGAGAATTTTAATCCACCGTCGGATTACCGATATCCGTTTCTTGGGTAAGGAGGATAAAGGATGATTGAACAGAGAGATCAAGTACACGTTTACTAAACCTCATAGGTTTAGTAAACGTAGGGCCAAATAAAACCAAACCAATGCCAAGCATAAAAATTATTAAAAATCGCTCCGATATAGGGGCAGGCACAAGAGGGTCTGATCTAGGAATTGATGCCATAGAAATTGCTGCAATCAATAAAGGAAACCAGTACTTTAATCAGTATGAGTACGAGGATGTCGAGACCCATAATGAATCCGTTTACGACAAAGTAAATAATTCTTTTGCGAAGCGAGTAGGGCATGTTTTGGAGCAATGCACTAGAGTTAGTCAGGTAGTAAAAAAGACTTTACAAAAAGATTTTTTTCCTATCGTATTATCTGGTGATCACTCGGCAGCATTAGGTTCTATTAGTGGGATCAAAGCAGCTTTTCCTAAAAAAAAATTAGGCGTTATCTGGATAGATGCCCACGCTGATTTACACTCTCCTTATACTTCTCCTTCAGGTAATATACATGGGATGCCCTTAGCTGCGGCATTGGATAGTGACAATTTGGATTGCCAAATAAATGAAGTGATTGGAGATACAGAAAAGTATTGGTGGGCATTAAAAAATATTGGCGTGCAAGGAGCTAAATTGGCACCTGAGCACTTAGTCTATTTTGGGGTTCGTTCTACGGAAGCCCCCGAAGATCAGCAGATGGAGGAAATGAGTTTACGCAATTATATGGTAGACGAAATACGCTATCGAGGATTGAGCGTCTGTGTACAAGAAGCTTTGGGTCAGTTAGAAGGATGCGATCATATTTATATATCTTTTGATGTGGATAGTTTAGATTGTGATTTGGTTTCTTATGGAACGGGAACACCTGTACCAAAGGGATTTGATCCGCAGGAAGCAAAAGAAATTATTAAAGCATTCATAGCTTCTGGAAAAGTAACTTGTTTAGAATTTGTGGAAGTTAACCCTTTGTTAGATACCAAAGGAAATAAAATGGCGGAGACCGCATTTGAGATATTAGATGAAGTGACGGTTACTTTAAACCAATATTTATAATTTTTAAAATATAGTTTATGTCGAGCCAGATAACTTCCACTGTCCTGATGGTCCGCCCTGCCAATTTTGGTTTTAATCCAGAAACGGCAGAAAATAATACCTTCCAAAAAAACGATACCTCTCTCTCTATAGACACGATTAAAGAAAAAGCGATTCAAGAATTTGATGCTTTTGTCGAGAAACTAAGGTCCAATGGTATTCAGGTCAAGATCATTCACGATACTGCTACGCCTATCAAAACAGATGCTGTATTTCCTAATAACTGGATTTCCTTTCACGAAGATGGTTTATTAATTACTTACCCTATGTATTCTGAAAATAGGCGGTTAGAGCGTAGACCAGATATTATTGAATCTTTTAGCAAGGACTATTCTATAAAGAACCATGTTCGATTGGAAAAATGGGAAAGTACGCCACAATATTTAGAAGGTACTGGCAGTATTATTATAGATAGAGTTCATAAAATTGCCTATGCTAGTTTGTCCATAAGAACAGACGAAAAACTGTTTGAGGACTATTGCCAGTTTATGAAATATAAGAAGGTGGTTTTCCGCAGTGTCGATGCGAATGGTATTCCAATTTATCACACAAATGTAATGATGGCATTGGGTACTGATTTTGTTGTTATCTGTATGGACAGTATACCTGATTTAAAAGAAAAAGAGCTGTTAACCAAATTATTTGCGGACACTAATAAAAAAATAATTGATATTACTTTAGACCAAATGGCTCATTTTGCTGGTAATATGTTACAAGTGAAAAATGCGGATGGGCAATCATTTTTAGTTATGTCTTCCCAAGCTTTCCATTCTCTTCGAAAGGATCAAATCCAAGAAATAAAATCGCATACCAATATCTTACATAGTGATTTGAGAACCATCGAAACTTATGGTGGAGGAAGTGCTCGCTGTATGATTGCGGAGATATTTGCATAGGGAAACCTTTTGTTCCTTTTGTGGTTCAACTTAAAACCTTATTTACCACTCCAATACAATCTTCCCAAAATGCTGTCCACTAGTTTGATATTGAAAAGCTTCTCCTAATTGATCGAAACCAAAACTTTTATCAATAATAGGTTTGATACCACTAATATTAATAGCTTCCACCATTTTTTCTTGCATTTCTCTACTGCCCACCGCAATTCCAATTAGTCTGATTTGCTTAAAGAAAAGTTTAGGAAAAGTAATTTCACCTTTACGGCCGCCACTTAAAATACCAATAGAAGAAACATGTCCCCCAATTTTGACCGCTTCAATAGATTGCTTCATCGTACTTCCGCCTCCTACATCTAAAACATGATCGACGCCTCCACCCGATAACTTATTAATCGTCTTTCCCCAACGTTCGTCATCTTTATAATTGACAACTCCTTCTACGCCCATATCGACCAATCGTTCTGCTTTTTCATCAGAAGAGGTAGTTGCATAAACCTTCGCACCTGCTGCTTTAGCGAATTGTAAACCGAAGATGGACATACCACCTGTTCCCTCTATCAAAACGCTATCGCCTGCTTGCAGGCCACCTTCTACCATCAAGCCTCTCCATGCGGTGGCAGCAGCGCAGGGTAGGGTAGCCGCTTCAGCATAAGAATAGCCATTTGGAATAGCCGTGACGGACTCAGCTGATACACAACTTTGTTCCGTTAAAAATCCATCAACCGTTTCCCCATTGACCAACACCATTTTAATAAAATCTGGTCGGCCCTCTTTCCAATTAGGAAAAAACAAAGACATGACTTTATCTCCTACTTTCCAGTTATGTACGTCTTCCCCAATAGCCATTACCTCTCCAGCACCATCTGACATAGGTATCCGACCATCAGGGACTGGTATGCCGCCTACGCCCACTAAAAAATCATGATAATTTAAAGAGGTAGCGTGCCACTTCACAAGGATTTCTCCTCGCTTAGGGGTGGGAACTTCTCTTTCTACCACTACCAAATTGTCAAAACCTCCAGGTTGTTTTACTACTACGGATTTCATTTTTTTGATGTTAGATAGGAATGCTGTTATTTATCTGTTCCTATATGTTACTAAGTAAGGAATGATGAAATAATAAATTTACATTTTTCTACTTGTTCTTTTTCCTTTCTACTACGTTGAAAAGCCTCGTGATAGCTAGGCTATCCCTACGTTTTTCGCCTTGTAGAAAGAAAAAATAACGGCGCATAAAAACGCAATTTATTAAT
>CAKZUM010000690.1 GCA_937921525.1 uncultured Saprospiraceae bacterium | reverse complement strand
TTTGGGTTTCTTATTTTAACTGATCCAAGGCATCCTGAATCGCCTTTCTTTGCTGCTTTTTTTGAATAACAATTGGAGGAACCGCTCTTTCTGAACAATCTTCGATAGCACATCTTTCACAAGTGACACTAACCATCCTTTTAGGAATCGCAGGATCATCCAAAAATTGCACATGCTTTTTTAAATCTTCGTCTACTAAAAGACCAATGGTGACACTTACCTTTTTAGTGTGCGGAAAATAACTAGGTCTGGCAATGGTCAAGCATAAATACTCTCTATCCGTTCCTGTATAAATAGATCGTTGAATACCTACTACTGGTTGTTGTTCTGTTTCTGCCCGAGATTGTAACGCCTTCAACTGAGTAATAGATAACCATCTACGACAATAATGCTCTGCTAAATTATTGGCATGAGGCTGGTGTCTTCTATTTAAGTGCATTTCTTTATCAATTCTAAAAGATACACCTTCTTCTTCATTTAACATCCTCAAAAAGAATAACTTCTTTATATTTAAAATTGCAGGCAGCAAGTTAAATCGCTGAAATAATACCTCTGGGGATACCTCATATTTATCTAATAAATCTAAGAGCAAATCTTCTTGCCAAGTACTTTGACTAAACAAGTGTCTCAAATCCTTAATAAAGTGATCTTTATTAACCAGAAGTCCTACTGCAAAATATCCAGCAAAGTAATTATTTAAAACAGTCTGAAAATTTTTAACCTTTAAAAAAGAAGAGGTATTGATTCGATCTTCTAGTTTTAAATAATTGTAAGCTATTTCTTTTCCAAGTTGCAGTGCCTTCTGCTGTGCATTTAATTCTTTATTGATGTATAGCTTTTTGGAACTTGGTACATAGACAGATCTCATCGTCTTCAAGACAGGCATTTCTTCAAAACTACTTTCTATAATCGTATAAGAAAAATGATTTTCTAAAATTCTAACTAATAAATTAACAGGTACAGGTCGGCTAATTGGAATATTGTATTGCTTAACAAAAGTGGCTATAGCCTTTTCTTTTTCCTCGAAGTAGTTATAATTTAATTCTTGGTAGGCTCTCAATGCTTGAAAATAGAAGTTCTCTTCTTTGAAGGCATAGTTCCTAGATATTTCAATAAGTGTGGAAATAAAAGCCCCTACCCTTGATGGGGACACCGCTACTATTTCTACAATTTTAGACAAGTCAATATCAAATAATTCTAGGGGTAATTCATTCAAAAAATTAGAATGCAGTAATTCTCCTATTGCAGATAAATTACCACTCAATTCACTCGAGCTCAATTCTTCTGGAGTAGTTCCCAAGGCTGTAGCTAAGTTGATAATTTTTTCTTTCCGAGGCTTTTTCTTTCCTTTTTCTATTTCATTTAAATAAGATAAAGACAAGCCTGATGCTTTAGAAAGATCAGAGGAACTTAGTTCATTTGCCAACCTAAATTGCTTCACCTTTAAGCCAAATATTATCTTACTGTTCTGTGTGTTTATACTCATTAAGTGCGCCAGTTATCTAATAAAAAAAGAAGTGCATAATGTACCGCTTTTTTGCGAATTTTCACAAACTATCCACTTTCAAATAAAAAAGGCGATTAAAGCACATTTGCTCCAATCGCCTTCAAAACCACAAAAGACATCTTATTTTTAAGGGTGTTTCCCTTTATATTTTAATATTCCCACTCAACATACACTATTGGATATTTTTAGAGCAGAGAATAGAGAGCAGAGACATATCTCGTTTAAAAAACTATGAAATTTCGCTATTTTTTAAACGAAATCTATCTCTATTCTCCAAGTGTACACTCAACGAATAAATACTTTTCCAGATGTAACCAACTGTCCCTCAGAGAGGATAGAGAAGAAATATAACCCCTCTGACAGTTGGTTAGGATAAAAATCGAATCTGGATATAGAGTGGGAATCTGCTTGTACTAGTCGGCCCGTAACATCATATAACTGAAAGGTAATATTGGGCGTATCTCCTAAACCAATTAACTCAATGGTTGCACGCTCTGTGAAAGGATTTGGAAATACTTCAACGGAAACCCCTGGTATCATTATATCTTCTACATCCGTATTTATCTCCACATAATCCCTCACACTCTCTCCTCCAATCGTATGAAAAGCCATGTCAGAAGCAATCGGTGCGCCGAAGTCAAAAGTCACACTAGCTGTATTTTCAATGACGGCACCCTTAGGAGTATTCAGCTTTTGGGACACACGGAATTTTACAAATCCGTAGGAAGTTTCGTCATTAACAGCCGTACTAGGCAGGTCAATATTTTGGAAGGTAAATGTTAGAATGCCTTCCCCAGTCACCTCATATTGATAAGGGTGACTACTCGCCCCCGGCACTACCGTTGTTATATCAAAAACAGAAGATAAGGTATCTCTTAGAATTACTCTATTGACAGTATCTGATCCAGTATTTTGGAAGTAAATATGATACTCTATATCATCTGTAGCAGCAATCATTCTCTCCGCCCCTACTCCTTTTGGAGACGGCGTCATGTCTATAATTCCTGTAAACAATTTATTCTCTTGACAGTCTGACGCATAGAATGGCAAATCATCACTATCGCTAAATAAGGTTAAAAATCCTGTACTAAATGGCTTTCCAAATGGACAGCCTTCTACTGCGGTGGATGCTGTTTCTCCGTAGGGATGTCCTGCTGGCTGGTCTGCTATTACTCGGATGGTGGAGCCATCTGCTGGAAAGGTAAATGTCTCTGAGCCATTACTTGGTATTTGGAAATCAAATCCTTGTCTAAAATCGACATCATCAATAATGACCACAAAATCAGAAGGTGATGTCATATCTCCTTCTCCAATATTTTGAATCACAAAACGGACAGAATCTCCAATACATTCCCCATCTATTCGTATACTAGCCCCATTCCATGTTGGAGGGGGTGGTATACATAAAGCATTAGGAGAGGCGTACGCTTCTACACAATGCGACTTGCCTACTATGGCATCACAATCTACGGTGACATTTACTTTAAAATCCCCACATTCTTCCACCGCTAAATCACCGATATTGAACCGATAAATATTGTTGGTATGATCTGCCCAAGGAAGGGTACTATAATTGATTTTTAAATCTCGATCAAATTGAATATCAATAAAAGTGTCGTCCGCTGTTGCTACCCCTCTATTACACAAACTAACCGTATAATCCGTTGTTCTACAAGGTTCTAAAAACGGGGCAGATATATCTGCTACCACTACTGGACAATCCGCTACGGTTGCTCTAGCTGCAAAATCTAATTCAATTGTATCACTTGTAATAAAATTGACATTGTAATTCTGGCAAACATCCCAAGCATTATTTAACACAACCAAACTAACATTATAATTTCCTTCTTCTAATGCTACTTCATATTCTCCATTTTCGTTAGTGGTCGCATAAACAATTTCATTCCCTGTTTTCAATTGTACTAACCAGTCTTCCAATATTTTTTCCCCAGCGTCTAAGGTACAATTGGCATTAATATCTCTAAAGACTTTTCCTTTAATAATATTATTAAAAACATTTCCTGTCGGATTCGTTTTGGCTATATAAATATCATAGAGTGGCAATAAACTATTGGGATCTTTGTTGATGTCATAGTTACCCACTATCACATATCCACCATCTGGCGTATTAGTTACTGCACGTCCGATATTGGAGCCGCTACCACCATACAAACTATTCCACAACTCATTTCCTTCACGATCTGTTCTCAATAAATAAATCTGGGAATTTCGGTCCGTCAATTCATTACTGCCTGCTATAATAAAGCCTCCGTCAGGGGCTAATTGAATATCACTTCCCTCTTCTCTAAATATTGGGTCACCATATGTTTTCGACCATATTTCATTTCCATTACTATCTAATTGTAGTAAAAATGCGTCCCCTTTATCCGTTGCAATACCTGTGATAGCATAGCCACCATCTATTGTTTCTACTACACTATTTGCTCTATCTCGCTCTAAATTACCAAACTTCGCTTCTATAATCGTTTCTCCATTTGCATCTACTTTGATAAAGTAGCTATCAGAGCTATTTGTATTTTGATTGATGAAAGACTTAGTGACCCCTACTGCTACGACATCACCAGATGAAGTTTCAATTACAGAAAACCCTTCATCCGTTTTGTCGCCTCCAAAATTACGATCCCAAATAATTTCCCCCGCTTGATCTATTTTTAATAAGTATAAATCTGCATTTCCATCAAATTCCTTTCTTCCTACTATGTAATATCCTCCACCTCGGTTAGTAATTATAGACCAACCTTGATCGTTGCCAGGCCCTCCGTATGCTTTTTGCCAAAGTAAAGTTCCTTTTGAATCTACTTTGAGCAGTAAAATGTCATTACCTCCATTTCCAAATCCATTAGTTTGACCTACTATTAGATAGTCGCCATTGGGGTCTTGTAATAAACCAAAACCCTTATCATCTCCTACCTCTCCATAGGAGTGCATCCACTCTGTCGCTCCCTGCTCATTTGTTTTCACTAGCGTCACATTCGTCCCTACTCTTCCTTGTGTTTCAGAAAATCCTACAACGGCATATCCACCATCTACTGTAGCGACTACGTCAAAAGCTTCATCTTCGCCATTACCACCAAAGGTATGTTCCCAGCCTTGCGCAGAAATGAATGGAATAGATAGTAAGGAAAGAAAGATAATCTGTAATAGTCGGTATATGGTACTTTTCATGGGAAACTTAATCTGGTCAATAAATAATAAAATACCTTTTTGTTTAACCCCATTAACTGAAGAAAAATCAGTTACTAATTGTTCACATTACAAATATGCAGGCAATTCAGAGTGAAAACAAAGACAAAAACGGTGATTTGTTGAACAAAAATATACAATAATCGTAGCAAATAACATGATAAATAATTCCAAACTAG
>CAKZUM010000689.1 GCA_937921525.1 uncultured Saprospiraceae bacterium | reverse complement strand
TTGGGACTGTGAGTTATGGGATGTGGCTAATGCTTTTTGTGCTTCTAAGTACAAGCCTTGGCAGCCGTTGGGATTTATCATTCGTTTGTCAGACTACGTATTCCTGTTTGATAGGACGGAAATCATAAATTTTAAATCATACATCATAAATCATATATCCATCTAGTTCAAAGTGTGATGGATATATGACTTATAAATTTTGATGTATGATGAATGATTTGTACAACTATCCATCCACAAACAAAGCAGAAATAGAACGATGTTCGTGCGTATTTCTAATCGCCCGAGCAAATAGTTTTGCCGTGGATAAGACTTTTATTTTTGCAGAAGGTCGTTTTAATGGAATTGTATCGCAAACGATCAATTCTGTAATACTTGAATTTTCGATATTATCGTAAGCTTTGCCTGAAAGGACAGGGTGTGTACATAAGGCACGAACACTTTTTGCTCCTTTTTCCATAATAATATCAGCTGCCCGACTAAGTGTACCTGCTGTATCTACTATATCATCCACCATAATCACATCTGCCCCTTTTACATCTCCGATAACTGTCATTCCAGCAATCTCATTGGCTTTCTTTCGGTATTTATCACAGATGACTAAATTCTTATGAAAATACTTGGAGAAAGTCCTTGCTCTTTTTACGCCACCAACATCTGGTGCGGCAAATGTCACATTACTTAGATCAATATTGTTTTCTATATGCGGAATAAAGATCGCTTCACTCTTTAGGTGATCTACAGGAATATCAAAAAAACCTTGTATTTGAGGCGCATGCAAATCCATCGTCATTACTCGATTAGCTCCTGCTGCTTCTAAAAGATTGGCAATTAGTTTAGCGGAGATTGGAACTCTAGGCTTATCTTTTCGATCTTGTCTTGCATAGCCAAAGAAAGGAACAACTACTGTGATATATCCTGCGGAAGCTCGCTTTGCAGCATCAATTAATAGCAATAATTCCATTAAATTATCGGATGGCGCAAAAGTAGATTGTATAAAAAATACATATGCACCTCTAACTGATTCCTGAATGATGGGCTGCATTTCGCCATCGCTAAATCGCTGAAGATCTATTTGCCCTAAAGGCGTACCATAGTAATCCGCAATTTTGTCTGATAGGTATTGAGAATTTGTGCCAGAAAACAGTTTTACGTCCAACATTTTGAGTGTTGATTTTTTTATTGAAGCTTGTAACAACTTCATGATGAAAGAATCCAAGTAAGTTTACTAAAACGATGGTTAGGAGACGTAAAGTTAAACAATATTTTATCTATCCCGATACAATTGTTTACCTATAGGATAATATTTATCGCCCGCTCTCCAAAATGGAGTCTTTGCATCATTTGCAATCAATCGACAAGAGTAAACATAGGCATTGAAAAACTTAGTCAGATAGTCATAATCTAGGTTATCTGCATGATCTCCTGGTTGGTGATAGTATTTTCCAATCTCCTCATCAAATGCTGTAAATCCCATACTGAACGTTGGGGCAGGCACTCCTTTTTTTGCAAAATTTACATTGTCAGAACGATCAAATAATCCTTGCTCTTTAGCAGGGTCTTCGATGGCTTTAATTCCAAAAGCAGCACAGGCTTTTTCTATATGTTCTTGGGCAGTTGTTCTTGTCAACCCAACTATTGTCGCAATACTAGTATCGTTATATCCTCCATTATCACTATTAAAACAGTAGACCACTTTTTCTAAAGGAACGACTGGATGGTTAGCATACCAATTACTACCTAATAAGCCTTTTTCTTCGCCTGTAAAAAATACAAATATGGCGGATCTTTTAGTTGGATATTTTGCAATGTTTTCCGCTGCGGATAAAACCGTTACTACACCAACTGCATTATCTCGTGCACCATTATAAATTGTATCTCCTTCTTCATTAGCCCTTCCAATTCCTACATGGTCGTAGTGGGCGGAATAGATAATGTATTCATTTTTTAAAACAGGATCTGTTCCTTCCACTATGCCCACTACATTATAGGTTGGCGGGTTGGTGTTAATAGGCATTTTCAATTGAAGTTTGCCTTTTACCCCGTTTGCGGCTTTTAGTTTTTTTACAACGGCTGTCTTAGAAGCGTTTAGCCAAATATGTGGTAAGGTAGTTGCCACTTCTTCCATCATCAGCTGAGAGCGTCCCATTCGTTTGACCAAAAAGTGCCACGGGATTCTTTGAGAATTATACAATTCTACTAAACCTACTGCCCCGCTTTCTTCCGCTTTTTTTCTTTTATCTCCACCAAGTACAAACCATTTTTGAGGATCAGATTCGCCCTCCACGCCCGCCCAAGTGACGGCTATTTTTCCTTTCAAATCAGCTTTCTCAAAATCTGCCTCTGTGCCTTGTCCAATAAAAACTAAGTCTGCCTCTATATCCGTTTCTTGTCCATTTACCGCAATAAAATCTTCCTTAAGCAGTAGTTCTTCCTCTTCTACCGAAAAAATACCTGACTCTGGTGGATTACTTAGTGGCACTTTTTGAAAATAACCGTCTAAGGAAGTAGCAGGCTGCACGCCATATCTCATTAGGGACGTAGACAAATATTTAGCAGCAATATTTAATTCAGGTGAGGGCGTATTTCTACCTCTTAACTCATCGGAAGCTAGAAAGTAAATATGTCCTTTTATCGTGGCGGTTTGAACCGTTTGTTTCGTGAGTTGTTGATCGCTCTGTGCCCAAAGGCTTTGAGCAAGAAAAAGTAGTAGCAGTATTTTTTTCATAAATTATATTTTTGTGCTTACTTTCGGCAAGATTGAACAATATTTCAATTAAACATTATTATGACGCAATTATTATCAAAATGGGCAATACCTAAAGTAATTCTCCCATTATTTATACTAAATCTGGTATTTGCTTTATTCTTATTCCCTAGGTATGAAAATCAGTTGAGCCATATCGCAGGAGAAAAAGTGCAAATACTAGATAAGTACCCAATATACACGAAGGCACAAGTAATGGAATTATTCACAAAAATAAAAGCAGAGGGGCGAGAAGTGCATCGTTTTATGACCAGCGTGGTAGATATGATTTATCCATTGATATATGGTCCGTTTTTGATGCTCCTAATTACTTTTTTATTAAAAAAGGTATTCGGTCCTAGAGCGGGCGGAATTGGTTTTGTTTTTGGTATCTGTTTATTGCTAATGATGGTTGATTATGCCGAAAATTTTACGACACTCCAGTTATTAAATAGTTTTCCTAATTTAGAAGATAGCGTGGTTTCTCGTGGCTCAACAACTGCCAATCTGAAACTGGTCTTATTGCTTTTATGTATTGGGATGGCTTTATTTTCCGCCCTAGGATGGATTGGGAGTTATTTGATAAAAATGACAGTAAATCGGAATAGAGGTTAGGAGAATTTTGGTATTTCCATAACTCTTTTAAAAAATAAAAACCCAAAAATGTCCATTCGGAAACTAGCAGGAGAAACAGCCATTTATGGGGTTAGTAGTATTTTAAGTCGGCTTTTAAATTATGTGATTCTTACGCCGTACTTGACGAGGGTATTCGTTCGGGAGGAATATGGGATTGTTTCTGAGCTTTTTTTTTATGCAGCTATTTTGACGGTTTTTTTCACCTATAGAATGGAAACGACTTTTTTCCGATTCGGAAGTAAGTCTGTTGGTAGTATAGAAAAAGCCTTTTCTACGGCGACTATTTCTTTATTAGTTTCTACTATTTTCTTTACAGGACTGCTACTTTCATTGAGCAAGCCAATTGCTCATTTTTTAACCTATCCTGACAACGTAGAGTTTGTTCAGATAGTTATTTTAATCGTTGCATTTGATGCCTTGATTGCCATTCCTTTTGCTCGCCTACGTCTAGAAAATCGCCCTATCAAATTTGCTATTCTAAAAATTCTACACATTCTTATTAACATTGTGGTCATCTTCTTTTTCCTAAAATATTGTCCACTATGGATTGAAAATGGAGCTGATTTTCTTAGCCCTATTTACAATTCAGAGAATAGAATTTTATACATCTTTATCGCTAATTTATTAGCTAGTATAACCGTTTTCTGTTTACTGCTTCCTTCTTATTTAAAAATTAAATGGAGCTTTGATGTAGTTTATTGGAAACGAATGTTTTGGTATGCCCTCCCTTTAATAGTGGTAGGTCTTGCGGGGATTATTAATTCTCTGGGTGCCCTCCCTTTATTATCGAATGTGTTACCTGAATCAGTTTCGGAAAATAGGGCAGAAACGGGGACCTACGGAGCTACATTAAAATTGGCGGTACTGATGAGTCTATTTACTCAAGCATTCAATTATGCTGCAGAACCGTTTTTTTTCCGACATTCTACCAGCAAAGGATCGAAAGAGATGTATGGGAACGTTGGCTTTTTATTTACATTAATAGGAAGTGTGGTATTCTTGGGGATTATGTTTTACATAGATTTGATCCAATTGTTCTTGGGAAAAGATTTTCGTTCTGGCTTAGAGATCGTTCCGATCTTACTAATTGCTAATCTATTTTTAGGCATTTACTATAATTTCTCTATTTGGTATAAATTAGCAGATAGAACAATATGGGGCGCATATATATCTACAGGAGGCGCATTAATTACTATCTGTTTAAATATTCTTCTTATTCCTTCCTTGGGCATGATGGGTTCTGCGTGGGCAGCTCTATGTTGTTATGTTTTTATGGCATTAGCTTGTTACTGGTCTGGACAAAAATATTATGCGATTCCTTATCCGTTAGCAAAAATGATACGATATATATTGATTGCAGTTGGATTCTATTTTGTAAGTCTATGGATGGAAACACAACTGCTAGGTAATACCTTTTTGGTGTTGGGCATCAACACCCTTTTATTAGCAGCGTATCTAGGACTTGTCTATCTAATGGACGGTAAGGAAATTAAAAAAATATTGGTGAGCTAGTTTTAAGAATAAAGGGGGGCGTTGAGCAACAAAAGCGTTTCCGATTTTGCCACCCAACCACAAACGGAGGGCAATGACTTAATTTTGAATGGAGAATTGAGAATTGAGAATGCGTGTAAAACGTTGCCAATCAAGACTCGATTTTCGCTAAACAAAAAAAATTGGAATAACCAATAATGATTAAATTTTAATCAAAACTTAAAGGACTGAAGTATGAGTGCTACAAATATTAATATAGATATAGCCGCTACCATTGAGCCTATTTTTTGATAGAAGAATTTTCTAGCTTCCTTTTTCTTATGCAAGTACACAGGGGTATTCAAATTTTCATCCACGCCTAATTCGTAAGTAAATCCAGTTTCTTTTTTATTAGAGACTTTTATCTTACATAAATGCTCGTCAATACAAAAAGAATAGGTCTTTGACTCCTGTACGTTAAAGTCTACTAACATTACTTTAGAGTTACAGTGTACAACTAAGTGGCCAGTATCTGCGCCATGCAAAATACCAACGACATGTTGTCTTCCATAATCATCCCAGTACGTCCAATGTGATTGATTCATTTTAGTGGTGTTTGTTCATAGTTAAGAACGAGAAACAACTTACTTA
>CAKZUM010000688.1 GCA_937921525.1 uncultured Saprospiraceae bacterium | reverse complement strand
TAGCTGGTTCAGAGATGGACAATTAGTAACGACAACTACAATCCCTACTTTATCAACAGCAGCGGTGGCAGGTAGCTATACCATGGTGCCTTCAGCAGGTAGTTGTACAGGTGTTAGTTCTAATGCGATTGCTATTAGCGTTGGAGATAATGTAGCTACGCCGACCTTATCGGCTAATACAACAAGCTTATGTCCGGGGGATGCCTTGACTTTATCCGCTTCTGGGGTGGGTGGTACGCCTAACTACGAGTGGTTTAGAGATGGTGTCTCCTTAGGAGCAACTTCTGACCCATCATTCCCTGTTCAAGATCCATCTGCTGGTACTTACACTGTAGCTGTAAGTGGTGCAGAGTGTGGCGGTGGCACTTCTAATGTAGTAGTAGTGACAGAAAGTGCAGCACCAGAAGCAGGTGTTATAATGACAGAAGATGCGGATTTATGTGAGGGAGATAATTTGAATTTAACGGCAACCGACTTAGGTGCTGGCGTAAATTACAATTGGTATAGAGATGGGAATTTAATTAGTACGACAGATGTACCTAGCTTTTCTATAGCAGGGGCTGCTGGTAGCTATACAATGATCCCATCTATTAATACTTGTGAAGGACCAGAGTCTGCTGCAATCGTAGTTACGGTTTCACAAGCTGCGGCTGTGCCAAACATTACAACTAGTAATACTGATTTGTGTCCAAACGAAGGACTGGTATTAACAGCTAACGGCGTTGGCGGTCCGGCATCTTATGAATGGTTCTTAGAGGGCGTATCTATAGGAATTACAGATGAGCCAATATTAACAATAGAAAATGCAATGGCAGGAAATTATACAGTGACCGCTTCTGGTGGTGATTGTGGTGGAGGAACTTCAGCTCCACTCCTGATTAATGTGGCACCCGTTCCAGACGAGTCTGCTATAATTATGGAAGTTCCAGCGATTGATTGCGGTGGTACAGGAACGACTATTGAAGCGAATACACCAGTATTTGGTACGGGTATGTGGTCTAGTTCTAGTCCTAATATCATATTTGCCGATCCTAATAGTCCGACAACAGATATATCAGGTATAACAGGTAGTAGTGCGATCATGTGGTCGCTGAGTAATGAGTGTGGAGTATATGCTTCTGATGAAATAACAGTTGATTTCATAGAAGAAACTGTTACTGCGACGGATGATGACTTTACAGTAGCGTTTAATACAACTTTGGAAGCTGCTAATGTTATAGTGAATGATCTAGCTGGGGGAGATAATGAAGTTAGTATTATTTCTCAACCATCTAATGGTACTGCTTCTATTGTCAATGGTGCGCTTCAGTATATTCCGAATGATGGCTTCTCAGGAACGGATAGAGTAGAGTATGAAATTTGTAGTAATGCTTGTCCAGAACAGGTGTGTGCTCGAGCATTTGCGAATATAGTTGTGGAGAGTCCTCCAAATTGTGTGATACCAGATGTGATACCAGATGTAATCACACCAAACAACGATGGATTTAATGAGACGTTCAACATTCCATGTGCAGACTCTAAGGATTTGGGTGTGAAGATATTCAATCGTTGGGGAGATAAAGTCTTTGAGACAGATAGATACACCAATAATTGGGCTGGAACGCATGATGGAGAGCCATTACCTGCTGGTCCATACTATTATATTCTGACAGAACCAGGCGCTGAAAAACGAACAGGATGTATCGCTATATCTAGATAATTTTAATTAGTTGGCTTTATAAATAAAGAAAACTAATTATTTAGGTGGCTAGTTAATTTGTTTACTCCCTATCGTTTTAGGAAGTAAATGAATTAGCTAGACTCAAAAAATTAATAAAATTAAAATGAAGAAAATATTATACACTGCGTTCCTGTTGTGTTTTGGGTTGGTTGTAATCGCTCAGAATGACGTTCAGTACACGCATCACCTGTTTAATAGGTTGGCATACAATCCAGCTTATGCGGGCAGCCTTTGTGCACCAGCACTTAATGGTGTATACAGAAACCAGTGGATGGGCTTAGACAAAGCACCTGAAACAGGTAGAATAGAATTTCATACGCCTTTTGGCAATGGAAGAAGTGGTTTTGGTGTAGGACTTACCTCTGATAAAGCTGGTATTTTTCAAAATACCTATGTAGACCTTAACTATGCCTATCGTTTTCAAGTTTCTGACGAAGGAACATTGGCAATAGGTATTAAAGGACAATTCGATAGAGGTAGAGCCAATTGGCAAGACACAAATCCTTTTGATACTGGTGATCAGTTCCTTGGAACAGATGAGCGATCTTCTACACAATTTAATGTAGGTTTGGGATTATACTACACACAGAATGATTTTTACATAGGTCTTTCTGCTCCTCAATTAAGAAAATCTACTTTCTACGAACAAGTAGGTATTTCTGGTGATGTGGCAGATTTTCGGACGTACTATCTGATGGGTGGATTTGTTACGGACATAGGGAGAAACGTAAAATTAGTACCTGGATTCTTAGTGAGTTATAATAAGAATACTCCTTTTGAATTGGACTTAAATGCCAACTTAGTATTCATGGAAAAACTATGGGTGGGTGCTAATTATAGATTAGGAGATTCTTTGGATGGAATGATCCAATATCAACTATCTGATAGATTGAGAGCAGGTATCTCTTATGATTTTACAACGACTATGTTAAACATGGTATCGAATGGCTCAGTAGAAGTAATGGCTAATTATTTATTCGGAAGTTGTAATCAAGAGGTCAGCAATTTAAGATTCTTTTAATGACAATAAATAGGTGTTATGGATCAGGAGTTAGTAAGAAATTTATTTCTTGTAACTGCTGACTCCTGACCCCTGACTCCTAAATCAAAGATATTTATAAATCATGATAAGAAAAAATATATTATCAATAGTGTTTCTTCTAGCGGTGGGGAGTTGTTTTGCCCAGATCGAAGAAGTATCACTTAATAATTTATCTATCAACTCCAACAAAATGGAGTTCGGTGCAATTCCACATGGCAACGGCTTATTGTATACGTCTACCAATGGAGAAGCATTTGACGGCAAGATAGATAAGTGTAACTCGGACGACTATTTTGCTAAAATGTTTTATGCAGATAGAGACGACATGAGTGCGCAAGGTTTAAAAACAGAAACAGGTATGCCAGAGGGAAACGCTGCTAATGCGTCTTCAGATCCTGCCTGTGGTTTCAAGAATGTTAGACCCATAGGTGGAGAGGTATCAAGTAAGTACCATGATGGTACACCTACTATTTCTCCTGACGGAAATAAAATGATCTTTGCTAGAAATTATCCCGGCAAAAGCAATTTTATGAATGCTTGTAATGATGACAAATTGAATTTCCGTTTGATGTCTGCTGATAAAGTAGGAGACCAATGGACGAATGTACAAGAGTTACCATTAGGAGGAGAAGATTTTAATACTGCTCATCCTACATTCTCTGCGGATGGACAATGTTTATATTTTGCATCAGACCGTCCGGGAGGATCAGGCGGAATGGATTTGTATAAAGCCTGTATGGAAGCAGAAGGCTGGAGTCTACCTATGAATCTTGGATCAACTGTGAATACTGCTGGAAATGAATTGTTCCCTTATTCAGCAAGTACAGGTGATCTGTATTATTCTTCTAATGGATTGAATGGAAGTGGTGGCTTAGATGTATTTTCTACCTCTATGGCAGATGGGGCATGGTCAACACCAACTAATTTAGGCGCACCATTTAATTCGGCAGGGGATGATCTAGGCTTTGTATTGTTACCTGATGGTGAGAGTGGTTACTTAACGTCTAATAGAGCAGGTGGTAAAGGAGGTGATGATATTTACTGTTGGAAAATTAATAAAGCTCCTGTTACATTAGCTGTGGAGGATGCAGCTACTAGAGCACGTATTGGCAACGCATTAGTAAATGTAAAAGAAGTTAGAGGAACGGAAAAATACACGACGGATGCCAATGGTATGACTACTCCTAACATAACTTACAGAAGATGTTATGAGGTAGAAGTAGATGAGCCAGGTTATGAGTATTGGAGTAAAGAAGTTTGTGCGGATGAGATGGCTGCTGAAAATCCATATATTGTTCCTTTAGTGAAAAAATCTTTCCCTCTAGGTGGAAATGTTATATGGGAAGACAAGAGCATCGCATCAGATTCAAGAGTGGTATTATACAATAAGATCACAGGCGATTCTACCGTGATTTCTGCTAACAATGAAGGTAAATTTGATCTAGATATTAATTGTTTAGATGATTATGAATTGGTAGCTTACAAAAGCGGTAAAGAATCAGCGAGAGTTGATTTGCCAGCTTCTAGTATTGATTGTAATGGTGGTGGGAATGCAGTCACTTTAATATTACCTAAGCCACCACCACCGCCAGCTCCTGTATGTGATTGTACAACAAACACGAATCCAGCGTTCAATATTCCAGTTGGTACTGCCCCTAAGTCTGTTAGACGATTAGGTTCTCGACCACAATTTGGAAAATCAAACGGTATGAGTGGTGCGGATTTTTATAACAAACTAAAAGATCGTTACAATAGCAGTACAAGAGATGCAGAATTCTTAGATGGTGTGTTCCAAGCGATGGGCTATTCTGGATTTGCGGATGCTAATGAATTTTCTTTTACAGACACCGTCTTATCTTCGGGTATTACAGGTAATATGGGATATACCAAACGACATAGAATAAAGTACATGCAGTTAAATACTAGCGGTCAAGATTTGGAAGCTTTCCGAATCAACGCAAGGAATGGTTGTCATGTTCATTTTATGAAAACGTGTGGTAACTTCTTCTTTTTCTGTTCTCAATAAATAGAATAAAAGACGGATATAATTGAACTTGAACACGGAGTCATGGAGATACAGGGAAATAATATTCTCAGTGTCTCTATGCCTCCGTTTTTTATTTATCCCCTTTTCCAAATTGTACTCTCGGATCAACAAAAGCATATAATAAGTCAGCCAATAAGATACCTACCACTGTTAACAATGCAGCAATCATTATGACTGTATAGACCACTTGCCAATCACGGGCGAAGATAGAATCCCACAGCAAATAGCCCATTCCTTGTATATTAAAAATAACTTCAATCACCACACTCCCTGCGAACACACGAGGCAATACACTTCCAAATATGGTGATTAGCGGGAAAATAGAATTCCTAAAAGCATGTTTCCAAAGAACCGTTTGTTCATTCAATCCTTTGGCACGAGCCGTTCTAATAAAGTCTTGTTGAAGCGTATCTAACATACTGTTGCGTAATTGACGAGTCATAAACGCTAAAGTACCATAGGTAACACAAAAAATAGGTAGTATTAGGTGTGCAATGTTATCAGAGAATCTACGCCAAAAAGAAACATCCCCTGATAAGGAAGAGATTCCGATACTAGGAAATATTTTCATTCCATATTGACTAGTAGTAAAAAGGTTTACTAGCAAAGTAGCGATCCAAAAAACGGGTAAAGAATATAGTAATAATAGTATAAAAGAAATTCTTTTATCGAATGTAGAATCCTTGTATAAGGCAGTATAGACTCCTAGTGGAATAGCAATCAAATAAGCTAAAAAAATAGCAGGAATATTAATAGCTAAAGTCCAAGGTAAGCGATCCCAAATCTTTTGCGCTACTGGTCTAGCATCTCTATTAGATGCACCGAAATCTCCACGCATAAAATTAGTTATCCAACGGTGATATTGATTATTTAAGCCGTGGAATCTCAAGGCAGGCCACAGCAGTTTTTCGGGTGTTGCTTTTAGTTGAACATTAGCAAAAGCATTTTTTAAAGCAAGAATTGTTGGTTGTAAATTCAACGCAGAGCTATCCTGTGCAGCAGCTTCTAAGCTTTGGATACGACTTTCAATACTTGATGTTTTATATTGACTATAAAGTGCATCAATGGTTCTAGTCATAGCTATAGAATTATTATTTCTATATTTGGTATGAGTAGTTTTAATCGAATCTGCTAAGGTATTGAGTGTTTGATAATAAGTTGTTATTTCTTGCCAATTACCAAACTGACCTATTAATTTTTGGAGGGTTACTCGGCGTTCTTCTTGAAAAATGCGATGTAAGGTGTCGGGGTGAGCAGCAGTACTAATAGAGAAATAAAATACAGGTAAGTCATACCCTTTTTTATGCGCTTCCTTTCGGCAATCTTCCTCACTAAATCTATCGTCATCTCTACAAGCTAGATGGTCACCCGCACTTTTGCTGAGTAAGAAGACAATTACAGAAATCAAAAAAAGAGTAGGTATAAAATATAGTATCCTTTTGAGGATGTAATTGAACATGAATAATAAAATTTATTGCTTGCTCCAAGTTTTAACCGCAGCATTAATTTTGAGTACTTTTTGATTCAGCTCAAATTTAGCTATCTGATAATCAGGAGGTCCCCATTTGCTTCTAGCATTATTAGAAAAGCCGTAGGGTTCTTTTGGAACACCAAAAAGATTTGTGTCCAATTTATTATTATCGTTAACATCCTGATAAATCGCAATGGCATACGTACCAAATGGTAAGTCGTCTAGTTTTATGATTAGTTTATTGGAATTAGTAGTAGATACAGAATGACCTTGAATAGCTTTTTCATCTACCAAAAAATCTTCTTCCGCTCCAAATATAGCAACTTTAATACTGCCTTTTGAGGCTTTGATATTTTGAACTTCAAGCTGAATAGTCCCTGTATCAGCTTGGAAAGGAAGTAATAAATAGGAAAATAAATACAAGAAAGCAACATATTTTGAGATCATAATTTTTAAAAAGTCTAGTTAC